>NZ_VMMH01000033.1:0-800 GCF_013277115.1 Streptococcus sp. 714 | reverse complement strand
CGAATCCTGTCTTCCCGATATATGGCGGTGTAGCTCAGCTGGCTAGAGCGTCCGGTTCATACCCGGGAGGTCGGGGGTTCGATCCCCTTCGCCGCTATAAAGATCTTGTTGGACCTTTAGCTCAGCTGGTTAGAGCTCTCGGCTCATAACCGAGTGGTCGTAGGTTCAAGTCCTACAAGGTCCATTTGAATAGTATGGAGGATTACCCAAGTCCGGCTGAAGGGAACGGTCTTGAAAACCGTCAGGCGTGTAAAAGCGTGCGTGGGTTCGAATCCCACATCCTCCTTTTTTATTAACGCGGGATGGAGCAGCTCGGTAGCTCGTCGGGCTCATAACCCGAAGGTCGTAGGTTCAAATCCTGCTCCCGCAATAAGGCTCGGTAGCTCAGTTGGTAGAGCAATGGATTGAAGCTCCATGTGTCGGCGGTTCGATTCCGTCTCGCGCCATTTTTATTAATAGTATGTATGCGGGTGTAGTTTAGTGGTAAAACTACAGCCTTCCAAGCTGTTGTCGCGAGTTCGATTCTCGTCACCCGCTTTGAACTTTGTTCAAATTACCAAGTTTTTAACTTGGGCGCGTAGCTCAGGTGGTTAGAGCGCACGCCTGATAAGCGTGAGGTCGGTGGTTCGAGTCCACTCGTGCCCATTAATTGGAGAATTACTCAAGAGGCTGAAGAGGACGGTTTGCTAAATCGTTAGGTCGGGTAACTGGCGCAAGGGTTCGAATCCCTTATTCTCCGTTTGAATGAGAGTTTATAACTCTTTTTTATTGCGCTTCATTATCAACTGTAGTGGGTTGAA
>NZ_VMMH01000032.1:0-5559 GCF_013277115.1 Streptococcus sp. 714 | reverse complement strand
CTGGATCTTTAACTGGTGTTACTTCTGGATTTTTAGCTACAAAATCTGATAACGGTCTTGTATCTTTAGATCCGTCTGTGTATGTTACTACAAGATTTCCAGCGTTATCTTTTTCTACTGATTTAATCTTAGTCTTAGCATCTTCAGCATCTACAGCTTTACCTTTTTTCTCTGCTAAGTTAGCATCATCATTACTCTTAGAATACTCAATTTGTAATTTTTCTTTGATTTTATCTAACTCATCTTGCGTTACGTTAGCTGGGTCTGTTACAGCAACTTTTTCAGTTGGAGTTGCTATATCGTATTTAAATGTTTGATTTTTAACTAGGAAGTGAGCGTATCCTGGTTTTTGTCTCGCATTAGGATCTTTATCTAGCGCTCTATAATCAGTGTTTGAAAGTTTACCATCGTTGTCTTTAGAAACAATAAAACTTGTCCACTGTTGCCCAGCTGGTAGATTAGTTTTCCCAGTCATCTTGATAGTAGCTGATGTCTTATCTTCAGATACTGAACCTTCACCAGTCACTTCACCATTTTCAACTTTACCTGTTGGTAATCCATAGCCTGCTGCATTATTCCCTGAAATATCTCCAGGTCCACGTAGGTAAAGATCTTTAATTTCTTTTTCATCTGTACCTTTGAAAGTTAAATCAGTGTTTTCACCTGTATAAACATAGATTTGTTTATTAGCTTCATTTGAGTATGGAAGTGCTACCTTTGGAGCTACGTTTACAAAATCTGCTAATGCTTTTGTATCTTTAGAACCATCTTTATATGTTACTACAACATTATTTCCTTCTCTTTCAATGCTTTCAATACGCTCAGTTTGGTTATCAACGTCTGTACCTTGTTTGTCAAGCAGATTTTTATCTTTGTTTGTTGTAGAATATTGAATCTTAATGCTATCTTTAATCTGATTAAACACATCTTCTGATATATTATTAGCATCATCTACAGAAATTTTTGTCTCTGGATTCTTAATATCATATTTTGCTGTTTGAGCTTTTAAGACAATTCTGAATGAACCTGGGTCACTGGCATATGAATTTCCAGTCGCGGTATTGTAAAGAAGTCCTCCATCTGTATCTGTTGCAGTAGCATAACGAGTTACAATTGGAAGTTCAGCACTTTCTGTTGTAGGAAGTGTTATTTTCTTAACAGGTGTTCCACCTTCTGTATCTTTTGTAATTTTACCTCTAATGTGAACAACTGCTGGATTTTCTGCTGTCGCTGGTGTTTCTGTAGAGATTTTTTCAACTACTGTATCATACTCGTTATCCAATATATTTGGATTTGATTCATCTTTAGCTGGTTGTACCTTATTTCCACCACGTAAAATTTCTGCAGATGCAATTTTCCCTAAATCATCCGTAAATTTAACAGGAATATCGAAATCTTCATTTGCATATACAAATACATCTTTCCTGTTGTCCAATGAATATGGAATTTCAACTGTTGGTACTTGGTTTGTACGGGCAACACTTGAAACTGGAGCAGTGTCTACTGAATCATCATTATATGTAACAGTAACTGTTCCGTTGGCAACCGCAATTTCTTTCACTACTGAAGATCTAGGATTTACGACTTCTCCTCTTTTAGATGCTAGTCGAGCATCTTCTGTAGTTGCTTTATCAGAATATTTAATTTTAAGTTCGTTTTTGATTTTGATAATATCTGCTTCAGTTAGATTATCAACATTCGAAACAGCAATCTTATCAGCATTTGATTCTGGTTGTTGAATATCATATTTATATGTTTGAGATTTAACAATTAACTTGAAATAACCAGGATCTGATGCACCTCTACCTCCACGCAGTTCAGCATTAGTAGAATCTTTAAGTTGTAAAAATCTTGATCCTAGTATTGCTTCTTGATTTTCAGTTTTTGTATAAGTGTCAATTTTTTTAAACTCATCATTTGGTTTACCAGTGATTTTAATTGTTACTGGACCTTCAGTTTCAGTTAGTGTTTGACGATAACTCCAACCGTAACCATCTATTTCAACTTCTTCTTCTGGAGGCATAGATCCGCGTCCATATTTCGTAAAAGCTATCGCTTGTTCACTTTTCGATTTTAGTACGAACTGACCACTTCCAGCTTTAACTGTTGCTTTAGTAATATTTCCAGCTGTTGAGCTAACTGTAATATTGACATCTGCCTCTTCTTCATTATAAAGGTAAATGTCTTTTTTTCCATTAGAATACTCCATCGAGTATTTAAAGTTACCACTTGTTTCAGGTGTCTCAGCTCTAAATGCATTATTTTTATCTAATGCTTGCCCATTACGTGAGTCTTTAGATCCTGTGTTTTCGATTGAGTTAGTACCAGATGTTGGTTCAGTGTTATCTGCTTTTTTACCTACAGTTGGTTGTCCGTTAGTAGTGTCTACTGATGGAGTTTCTTTTTTCTCTGTTGGTTTATTTTTTAACCCTGAATTAACAGTCATTACAAGTTTATTGTAAGCTTTTGTTAATTCAGCTTGAGTAGTTGCGTTCGCTAATGTAGCTTTTGCAGTTTCTAAGTCAGCTTTTAATACTGCAACACTTTCTTCCGTTTTGTTATCGTAAGAACCGTTAGAAAGTTTTGTTTCAATTTCTGAAATGTAGCTTTCAAGTTGAGTTTTGTTCAAAGCTGGAGCTTCTACAGATGGTGTATCTTGTTTGCTTAGCTCATTAGCTGATACAGCTCCATTACCTAAGAACATGAAAAGAGCAGCGACTGCTACACTAGCCGCTCCAAAGCTATATTTACGAATCGAATAACGCGTGACCTTTTCACGGTGCAAACGTTCAACACGACTCATGGAGTTTTTGTGTTCCATTTTTTTCTCCTTTTGGAATTAGTTGATTTAGCTTCTACATAACAAAATTTATTACTTAAAAAGAATAAGCACTATTCTCTTGTGTATGCAGAAACCTACACTCATATTCTATCTTATTTTCAATATATATGCAAACTTTTCGACTTCAAAATTTCGTAAAAAAAGAAAAAATATATTTGAAAACGTAGGAAATTTTCAGATAGTTTATTTTTGAATTTTTTTACGATTAAATATATATTTAATCGCTATATTATACTGTTGTATTTTTTTGCGATTTATACTTAATTGCAGAAGATTTTACATATATATAATTATAATTCGAGTAATACTCAATGACAATCAAAGAGCAAACTAGGAAGCTAGCCGCAGGCTGCTCAAAACAGTGTTTTGAGGTTGTAGATAGAACTGACGAAGTCAGTAACATATATACGGTAAGGCGACATTGACGTAGTTTGAAGAGATTTTCGAAGAGTATAAGTTTAAAAAAACGAAAACAAACATTGACTATTGGCCTAAAACAAAACATGCTATCTAGTTCGATAACATGTCCCCATTCTCATTTATAGTAAGGCCTCAAACTCAGCAACGGTCATACCTAATTGCTTACTCGCAACCTCAGGTGTCAAAAGACCTTGACGGACCGTATCCAGGAAGGCAAAGAGTTTCCCTTCTTCCCTTCCTTCAACTTTCCCACGCTCTAATCCTTTTTCAATACCTTCGGCCCGAGCAGTCTCCAAGGCATAATCCTGAGCCAATAACGCTTGTTCTTCGCGCATACGTAGTTGACTAAACATTTTTCTGTCCTCCTCGGACCAGCTCTTGTAGTCCAGTAGTTGATCTGCCTGGCTAATGGCTCGCTCGGGTTCTTGAGTAAAGGGTTTATTCCCGAAAAACTCCAACCACGGCTTGCGAACCTCCTCCTTGCTGGTTTCTCTGTATTTTTTAATTCCAAGAACGCCATCTTAACCAAATGGTTTTCTTGTCCGTTAGTACTGGTCTTACAACAGCGCCTCAAACTCAGCAACGGTCATTCCCAATTGTTCACTCGCAACCTCAGGTGTCAAAAGACCTTGACGGACCATATCCAGGAAGGCAAAGAGTTTCCCTTCTTCCCTTCCTTCAACTTTCCCACGCTCTAATCCTTTTTCAATACCTTCGGCCCTAGCTGTTTCCAAGGCATAGTCCTGTGCTAACAAGGCCTGTTCTTCGTGCATACGTAGTTGACTAAACATCTTCCTGTCCTCCTCGGACCAGCTCTTGTAGTCCAGCAGTTGGTCTGCTTGGCTGATGGCTCGCTCAGGTTGTTGGGTAAAGGGCTTGTTACCGAAAAATTCCAACCACGGTTTACGAACCTTATCTTTACTGGTGTCTCTGTATTTTTTTAGTTCTTATTTGTGATGCTCTTTCAATAGTGACTCAAAAGTGACTCAAACTCTGCGACAGTCATGCTCAACTGTTGACTTGCAACCTCTGAAGTCAGAATGCCTTGATGGACTAGATTTAGTAGCATAGACAAACTTCCTTCAACTTTCCCGCGCTCTAAGCCTTGTTCAATACCCTCTGCACGACCACGCTCCAAGCCTTTTTCTTCAGCTTGTTCCAAGGCATAGTCCTGTGCCAACAAGGCTTGTTCTTCTCGCATACGTAGTTGACTAAACATCTTCCTGTCCTCCTCGGACCAGCTCTTGTAGTCTAGCAGTTGGTCTGCCTGGCTGATGGCTCGCTCGGGTTGTTGGGTAAAGGGTTTGTTCCCGAAAAACTCCAACCATGGCTTGCGAACGCTATCCTTGCTGGTTTCTCTGTATTTTTTTAGTTCCAAGAATGCCATCTTAACCAGATGGTTTTCTTGACCGTTATTGGTGATGGTTAAGACCTCGCCTGTCGTATCCTCGCGCATACTAAAGCTATGAAAAGCCAAGTCATCTGAGAAGTAGTTGCTATCCACGATTGCGATAGCGTATACTGGTGCGATGTGTTTGTAACTTTGATGAGTATTGCCTTCTTGTTGGCGAATTTTTTCTAGATTTTGATTGACCTGACTACACAAATAAGCCCACAGGCGATTGATGAAAAAATTCTGATGATGCACCTGAATCTCAATAATTACTTGAGTGCCATTATCTAGTTCAGCTAAAACATCTATACTGGTATAGAAATCCTGAGCCGAGTACGGCAGGGAAGGCAAGACATGAATATTACTCCCCTCCAAAATGGTTACATTTTTGGCTGGTAAATCCAACATATCGCGGATAAATTGACAAGTGATTTCTGGATTGCTAAAGATTTTCTTAGCAACTAAGTCATTGGTTGGGCTGATGCCCGGATGACGTACAGTCATATTGCTTCTCCTTTCATTATAGCACATTTTTAAATCTAGGTTTACTAGATTATCTGGCTCTATCTATTTATTCGGAAAAGGAAATGAATTGTTAAGATATTTTATCTCCGTTTTAACTGAAATATGAACCTTAGCAAGCAGTTGTCTATCCAAAGTCCGATTTAGATAGAGCTTCAAAGTTCTACCAGTAGCCAAACTTAGAGTTAGTATGATCAGATTTTTTTAGTTGCCCCAGCTTGAACTTGACGGACTTTAAACTACACCATACCCACCTGTATCCAGTTAAGCTCAAGTCTTAGCCACTTCTAAAGAGGAGCTACTTTCACTGAAATGAACCAGTATATTGAACTACACCATCTTATCAACAACTTTATCCACAACTGTGGATAAAGTTGTTGAT
>NZ_VMMH01000031.1:0-5394 GCF_013277115.1 Streptococcus sp. 714 | reverse complement strand
TCAGCTTCCATCTGCAACCTCAAAACAGTGTTTTGAGCAGCCTGCGGCTAGCTTCCTAGTTTGCACTTTGATTTTCATTGAGTATAAAAAGAATCCGCTTCAAGCGGATTTTTCTAGAAAGGACTAGTTATGGATCAACTGCAGATTAAGGATTTGGAAATTTTTGCCTACCATGGTCTTTTCCCTAGTGAGAAAGAATTGGGGCAGAAGTTTGTCGTTTCAGCCATCCTATCCTATGATATGACCAAGGCAGCGACAGACTTGGATTTAACAGCCTCTGTCCATTACGGAGAACTGTGTCAGCAGTGGACGACTTGGTTTCAGGAAACCACTGAGGACTTGATTGAAACGGTAGCTTACAAACTGGTAGAACGTACTTTTGAGATCTATCCTCTTGTCCAAGAAATCAAGCTGGAGCTGAAAAAACCTTGGGCGCCAGTGCATTTGTCGCTAGATACTTGCTCGGTGACCATTCATCGTCGCAAGCAACGAGCCTTTATCGCCCTAGGAAGCAATATGGGAGATAAGCAAGCGAACTTGGAGCAAGCCATTGACAAATTGCGATCTCGTGGCATCCATATTCTCAAAGAGTCCAGTGTCTTAGCGACGGAGCCTTGGGGTGGAGTGGAGCAAGATAGCTTTGCTAATCAAGTGGTTGAGGTGGAAACCTGGCTACCAGCACCAGTCTTGTTAGAAACCTTGTTAGCCATTGAGTCAGAGATGGGACGTGTGCGAGAAGTGCATTGGGGACCTCGTTTGATTGATTTGGACTTGCTCTTTGTGGAGGACCAGGTCATTTATACAGACGAGCTTATCTTGCCTCATCCTTACATAGCAGAACGCCTTTTTGTCCTTGAATCCTTACAGGAAATTGCACCTCATTTTATCCATCCTACATTAAAGCAACCTATCCGCAGCTTGTATGATGCTTTGAAAAAATAGAAAAACTCTAGTTTTCAGTCACTTGTAACTGAAGGCTAGAGTTTTTAAAATAGGTCATTTTCTTCTGGGAGGAGAATAGTCTCTCTACCATCCATATCTAAAACCAAGACTCTCGGGGGATAAAGAGGGTCGAATGGATGGTTAAAATCAAAATCAATGGCTGTAGGGAGGTGCTGACTTGAAAAGTGGAAGGTAATTTTTCCTTGGTTATTAAGCAATTGAAACTCGAGTTCTTCTTCCAATTCAAAGACATTTTTCAAGAAGTGGTCGATGATATACCAAAAAGAGTCAATGACATCATCAGGCAAGCTGGTAACAATGCCAAAACTAGCCGACCGCATCTGGGTATTGGTAAAAGCCATATCTCTGCCCCCTTTCTTTTCCCTTATCATACAGCAAATAGGATTAAAAATCAAGAAAAGGTGATTTTTTCTTCATAAACATAGTTTTCTATGAAATTTTTTTCAAACAATCTTCAAAAAATGCTTGAAAGTGTTTACAAATAGTGATAAAATGGAATAAGTAGAATCATGAAAACGAAATTTTCATACCGTCTCTTTTTTGGAGTCTCGTGAGGTATGATATAGAAAGGAAAAGGAATGAATACAGACGATACAGTAACGATTTATGATGTCGCCCGTGAAGCAGGGGTTTCAATGGCGACGGTTAGCCGTGTAGTTAATGGCAATAAAAATGTAAAAGAGAATACTCGTAAAAAAGTGCTTGAGGTGATTGACCGTTTGGATTACCGTCCAAATGCAGTGGCGCGTGGTCTTGCAAGTAAAAAGACAACCACTGTCGGTGTCGTGATCCCAAATATCACTAATGGTTATTTCTCAACGCTTGCTAAGGGGATTGATGATATCGCTGAAATGTACAAGTATAATATCGTCCTTGCTAACAGTGATGAGGATGATGACAAGGAAGTTTCAGTTGTCAATACACTGTTTTCTAAGCAAGTGGATGGTATCATCTTTATGGGGTACCACTTGACTGAAAAAATTCGTTCAGAGTTTTCTCGCTCTCGGACACCAGTTGTTCTTGCAGGGACAGTGGATGTAGAACATCAACTTCCAAGTGTCAATATTGACTACAAACAAGCAACGATTGATGCAGTGACCTACCTTGCTAAAGAGAACGAGCGCATTGCTTTCGTTAGCGGTCCACTAGTGGATGACATCAATGGTAAGGTTCGTTTGGTTGGCTACAAGGAAGCCTTGAAAAAAGCAGGGATTTCTTATAGCGAAGGATTGGTATTTGAGTCTAAATACACTTACGAAGACGGCTATGCCTTGGCAGAACGCTTGATTTCATCGAATGCAACTGCAGCAGTTGTAACAGGTGATGAATTGGCTGCAGGTGTCTTGAATGGTTTGGCTGACCACGGTGTATCAGTACCGGAAGAGTTTGAAATCATTACTAGTGATGATTCACAAATCTCACGTTTTACCCGTCCAAACTTGACAACTATTGCCCAACCTCTTTATGACCTTGGTGCTATTAGTATGCGTATGTTGACTAAGATTATGCACAAGGAAGAGTTGGAAGAACGTGAAGTTCTCTTGCCTCATGGTTTGACAGAACGTCGTTCAACACGAAAACGGAAATAGAAAAAATCAGGGAATCGTGAAGATTTCCTGATTTTGCTTTCTAGCGAAGGAGTTATACGCAATGAAAATCAAAGAGCAAACTAGGAAGCTAGCCGTAGGTTAATCCAAGCACTGCTTTGAGGTTGTGGATAGAACTGACACAGTCAGTAACCATACATACTGTAAGGCGACGCTGATATGGTTTGAAGAGATTTTCGAAGAGTATTAGCCTTCCATATAGTCTTTTAAAGCCTGTCCTGTTAGTCCGGCATTGAGGGCGATGAGGAGTTTCAAGCGGGCTTTTTGGGCGTTGAGTTCTTTAACAAAGAAGACACCAGATTTTTGCAACTGCACGCCCCCACCTTGGTAGGCATAGACAGGTTCTGCAATACCGTTAAAGCATCGTGAAACCAGGGCGACTGGGATTCCTTTTTGTAGAAGGCTTTCTAATTTTTGAGCCGTTTCTTTGGGAATATTACCAGCTCCGAAGGCTTGGATAATCAAACCGTCCAATTGTTCCAAATCCAGCATATCAATCAGCTCATCTGTCATACCAGCATAAGCTGAGATGATAGGGACTAATCCTTGTATGTGATCGAGGTCAAAGCGGACACGGGGCTCAGCTGTTTTAAAGTAGAGGATTTCGTGTTTCATAATCAGACCAAGTGGCCCGTGAGTAGGGGTCTGGAAGGTGCTGACATTGGTAGTATGTGTTTTGGTAACATACTTGGCAGCGTGGATTTCATCGTTCATAACAACCAAAACTCCTTTGTCAGCAGCCTTGTCATCGCTAGCCACCCTTAAAGCACTCAGATAGTTATAAACACCGTCACTGCCGAGTTCATTGGAGCTGCGCATGGCCCCTGTTAGAACGATAGGCATATGGGGAACTTCCATGGTATCAAGGAAATAGGCTGTTTCCTCTAAAGTATCGGTTCCGTGTGTGATCACCACTCCATCGTAGTTAGCCGCTTCCTCTTTAATTTTCTGGTAGAGAGCCAGCATATGCTTGGGTTTGATATGGGGGCTTGGCAGGTTAAAAAAGTCTAAGGCGTGGACTTGGATTCCTTCAAGTGGGTTGGACACATGGTTCATGGGATTATCTGAACTAGTCACAACAGCGCCAGAAGCATCGGCTTGCATGGAAATAGTTCCGCCCGTATGTAAAACAAGGATTTTCTTAGGCATGATTTACTCACTCTTTCTGAAATGTGGTATAATCATTGTATCACAAAAGGGGAGATTGGGATAGGATGGAAGTCAAAGCTGTTTTTTTTGATATCGATGGAACCTTGGTTAACGATCGTAAGAGTGTTTTGAAATCCACTAAGGACGCGATTAAGATTATCAAAGAGCAAGGAGTGCTAGTTGGTGTAGCAACGGGGCGAGGACCTTTTTTTGTTAAGGAATTGATGGACGATTTGGATCTGGATTTTGCGGTAACCTACAATGGCCAGTATATCTTTAATAAAGAAAGAGTCTTGTTCACGAGCCCAATTTCCAAGTTACATTTGCGTCATCTAATTACTTATGCTAAAAAAGAGGGCAAGGAGATTGCCCTAGGGACCAAGGATGCCATGTTGGGTTCTAAAATCATGTCCTTTGGTCTGGGTTCTTTTTCCCAACGAATCAGTCGCTTCGTTCCCTCTGTTTTAACTCGGACGGTGAGTCATTCCTTTAATCGCATGGTCAGCAAGGTTGTTCCCCAAAAGGAAGAAGACCTGCTTCACCTGATGAATCAGCCTATCTACCAAGTCTTGATGCTGATGACGCCAGAAGAATCTGAGAAGGCGGCAGCTGATTTTGAAGACTTGAAATTGACACGTAGTAATCCTTTTGCAGCGGATGTCATCAATCAAGGAAACTCTAAATTAGAAGGCATTCGACGAGTTGGGAAAGAATATGGTTTTGACCTCAACCAAGTCATGGCCTTTGGTGACTCCGATAACGATCTTGAAATGCTGGCAGGTGTCGGTATGTCGGTTGCTATGGGAAATGGTAGTAGTAGTGTCAAGGAAGTGGCCAAGCACATTACCACTAGCAATCAACAGGATGGAATTCACAAGGCTCTGGAACATTTTGGTGTTCTGGCTTCAGAAAAGGTCTTTGTCAGCCGTGACTATCATTTTAATAAGGTCAAGACCTTCCACCACATGATGGATGAACGGACCCAAGAAGAACCTCGAGCTTGGGATTTAGAAGGTGCAATCCATAGGGCCGGTTTTAAAATAGAAGAATTGGTGGAGTTTGTTCGAGCAGCCAGTCCTTCTGAAGAGGACTTTGGTCAAGCTCTATTGCAACTTCATCAGTCTCTTGATAAGGCAGCAGATAAGGTAGCTAAGAAGACGCCTGCCCAGCAAGATTTGATAGGTCAGGTGGATGCCTTGATTGACACGCTTTACTTCACCTACGGTAGTTTTGTCTTGATGGGGGTTGACCCAGAACGTATTTTTGATATCGTCCATCAGGCCAATATGGGGAAAATTTTCCCAGATGGCAAGGCTCATTTTGATCCAGTGACCCATAAAATCTTAAAACCAGATGATTGGGAAGAAAAATATGCTCCAGAACCTGCTATTAAAAAGGAACTGCAGCGCCAACTCAAGGCTTACGAACGCCATAAAGAGAGAAATAATACTCAATGAAAATCAAATAGCAAACTAGGAAACTGCTCAAAGCACTGCTTTGAGGTTGTAGATAGAACTGACGAAGTCAGCAACATATATACGGTAAGGCGACATTGACGCAGTTTGAAGAGATTTTCGACGAGTATAAGTTTAAAAAAACGAAAACAAACATTGACTATTGGCCTAAAACAAAACATGCTATCTAGTTCGATAACATGTCCCCATTCTCATTTATC
>NZ_VMMH01000030.1:0-22099 GCF_013277115.1 Streptococcus sp. 714 | reverse complement strand
CGATCCCGTTAACTCCCATAGGTCCCGTAGTGTAGCGGTTATCACGTCGCCCTGTCACGGCGAAGATCGCGGGTTCGATTCCCGTCGGGACCGTTTAAGATAACGGAAGTTATTTTAGACTCGTTAGCTCAGTTGGTAGAGCAATTGACTTTTAATCAATGGGTCACTGGTTCGAGCCCAGTACGGGTCATATATGCGGGTTTGGCGGAATTGGCAGACGCACCAGATTTAGGATCTGGCGCTTAACGGCGTGGGGGTTCAAGTCCCTTAACCCGCATTAAGATATAATAAATGAGCCGGCTTAGCTCAGTTGGTAGAGCATCTGATTTGTAATCAGAGGGTCGCGTGTTCAAGTCATGTAGCCGGCATTTTTAGATAGAAGAAAATAGTGCGAACGTAGTTCAGTGGTAGAACACCACCTTGCCAAGGTGGGGGTCGCGGGTTCGAATCCCGTCGTTCGCTTAGAGAGGCCGGGGTGGCGGAACTGGCAGACGCACAGGACTTAAAATCCTGCGATTGGTAACGATCGTACCGGTTCGATTCCGGTCCTCGGCATAATATAATATAGAGCACCCTTAGCTCAACTGGATAGAGTACCTGACTACGAATCAGGCGGTTAGAGGTTCGACTCCTCTAGGGTGCATTTTCTATTTAATTCGGGAAGTAGCTCAGCTTGGTAGAGTACTTGGTTTGGGACCAAGGTGTCGCAGGTTCGAATCCTGTCTTCCCGATTCATTACAGAGATACCTATGCGTATCTTTTTTCTTTTTTAAATTAAGAGAGAATCATTTTGGTTCTCTCTTTTTTGAATTTCAGTAATTCATTTTATAGTCATTTAGTTTTAAAAAAGTGTTCCAAACATTCAAAAATATTTGGAATTTCTCTTAGTAAATCCCTCACTTTCTTTTTCAAGATAGTCCAAACTTGCTCAATAGGATTCAAATCTGGTGAATAAGGTGGATGAAAACTAGCATTATCCATTACAATAACGTGAGGTGTCTTCAAAGCAGGCAGGAGTTGCGTTTTGAACCACTCCACAAATAAATCACTCGTCATACTTTCCTTTTAAATCATAGGAGCTATAAACTCTCCGTCTACTTGTCCTGTAACAATTGAAGTCCGCTCAAAACGCCGTCCGCTAATCTTTTCATAGACTTTCTCCCCTCTAGGAGCCCTTGCATAAGGACGATAGAGATAGCGGTCGATTCCTGTTTTGTCAATATGTACGACTGGTAAATATTTTAGCCTATTCAAAATATCAAGAAACTCAGCGACTTTCTCTGGATCTTGTTCCTTAAAGCTAGTCGTCTTTTTTAAAGTGATATGAATCTGCTTTAAAGCTGGCCATACTGAATGAACAGCACGATCAAAATGTGCCGCAATTTCCCGTAAAAAAGCGTCTGGATGAGCCTCTACAAAGGCTTTCAATTCCTCTAAAGGAATTTTCTGCTTTTTGACGACTCATTTTTTCTGCTCTAAGTATCCTTGTTCACATAATTTCTTTTCCTACGTAAAGAGAGTTCTGACGCCAACATCAAAAACTTTAGCCGCCTCAACATGCCTGTGTCCCTCTTTGATGTAATCTAATGCTCCTTGTTTAAAATCTGTACTATATGCAGGGTTTTATTGTAACATGCTTATTTAAAACTAAGAAACTATAAATGAGTATTAGTTTATGTTATAGTTTAAATTTGCTATCACTTTGAAGGAAATAACTATAGATTCTTTTCTACCTCATGTTTTCTTGTGTAATGTTTCTTGCTTATTTTGAACAGAATCTTTTATGACATTTGTCATATCTCCTCATGACAGAAGCTTCTAGTGATTCTACCTTCAAAGAATTATACTAGATGTATCAAGTGGAGGAAGAAAAAATGAAACATAAAGTAATTGTCGCAATGAGTTTAGTAGCAGCAGGAGTCATGACTTATCTCATGTTCTCAGGATTGGATGAAGGTTTCTATCATTTTCCTTGGGAGCTATTTGCAGGATTTGGAATGATGTCCTGGCTTATCCGAGAAGGTTTGAAATTAGTTTCAGATGTGAAAAAGGAGTTTGAAAAATAAAAAAAAGCGTTTCTCTATCTTTTTATTGGACTATCACTAGTGGTATGGTTGGTAGAAATGTTTACAGGTTGGTTTGATCAAGCCTTCCTTCACCAATTCATCCGTGGTGCCTGGGGACTAGGATTTATGATTTTTATCGCCTTTCCTATGGGAATGGAGTGGTTGAAAGGAGAATATCATGGACATGATTAAGGTTCAAGGATTACATAAAAACATCAAGGGAAAGGCTATTTTGAAGGATATTTCCTTTGAGGTAGCTGAAGGTGAATGCGTCGCCTTGATTGGGCCCAATGGTGCTGGGAAGACCACACTCTTGGACTGTCTGCTTGGAGATAAACTGGTCACAAGCGGTCAAGTATCCATCCAAGGCTTGTCAGTGACGAGTTCTCAGTTAGACTATATTAGAGGTTATCTGCCTCAAGAAAATGTCATTGTTCAGAAATTAAAGGTCAAAGAGTTGATTGCTTTCTTTCAAAGTATTTATCCAAATCCCTTGAACAACCAGGAGATCGATCAACTACTGCAGTTTGACAAGCAACAAAAAGAGCAGTTGGCAGAAAAATTGTCAGGTGGGCAAAAGCGTCTCTTTTCTTTTGTCTTGACCTTGATTGGGCGACCAAAGCTAGTCTTTTTGGATGAGCCAACTGCGGCCATGGATACCTCTACCCGCCAACGTTTTTGGGAAATTGTTCAGGACCTAAAAGCGCAGGGAGTCACCATTCTCTATTCGTCTCATTATATTGAGGAAGTAGAGCATACAGCGGACCGAATCTTGGTCTTAAATAAGGGAGAGTTGATTCGTGATACGACACCTCTAGCCATGCGCAGTGAGGAGATTGAAAAGCACTTTATCCTTCCTCTGGTTTACAAGGAAGTCGTTGAGCAGTCAAACTTGGTTGAAAACTGGTCACAAAAACAAGATGCTCTGCAAGTAGTCACACGAGAGGCAAATACTTTTTGGGAACTGTTAGTTCAAGCAGGATGTAGCATACAAGAAATTGAAGTCAATAATCGTAGTTTGTTGGATACAATCTTTGAAGAAACACAAAAGGGAGATGACTAAGATGAAACGATGGATCGCACTAAACAAGATAGAATTTCTATTGACCAAACGACAACTCGTCTATTATCTATTATCCGTAGGGATGCCGACAGCCTTCTATTTATTCTTTTCAGGCATGTACCAGGACACACCAGATGGACCAGCTAATTTTATGCGTGATTACCTCATCTCCATGACAGCCTTTTCCATGATGTCGACAGCTATCTTTTCATTCCCAGCTGTTTTGCATACAGATAAAATCAACAACTGGCAGAAAACATTGCGCCATACTCCGGTAAATATGGTAGAATATTATCTATCAAAGATAACAAGTATGCTGGTGGATTATTTGGTTTCAATCTTGGTGGTTTTCTCAGTTGGGCATTTTGTAAGAGGTGTGGATATGTCTCTTGGAAATTGGATTGGGGCGGCGCTCTTGCTGATAGTAGGAAGTGTTGCCTTTGTAGCGATTGGTTTGACCTTGACGCTGTTACCAACTAGTCAGCTGATGTCTGTCGTGGGCAATCTTCTTTATCTAGGCTTGGCTGTTTTAGGCGGACTCTGGATGCCCATCTCTTTATTTCCAGACTGGATGCAAGCAATCGGGAAGTGTCTACCAACTTATCAGTTGATGGAGTTGATCAAGACCCTCTTAAACGAGGGTGGCATCAATTTATCAGCCACAGTTTATCTACTTGTTTTTTCAGTAGTTTTGTTTGGTTTGACCATTTATCTTCAAGGTCATAAGGAGAATGCTTAATGCTTGAAAGACTGAAAAGCATACACTATATGTTTTGGGCCAGTTTGGTTTTTATGATTTTTCCCATCCTACCTGTAGTGACTGGGGGGCTTGCTGTCTGGCATTTATTGATTGATATTCTATTTGTAGTGGCGTATTTGGGTGTTTTAACAACTAAGAGCCAACGCTTATCTTGGCTATATTGGGGTCTCATGCTGACTTATATAGTTGGGAATACTGCCTTTGTTGCTGTTAATTATATCTGGTTTTTCTTTTTCCTATCCAATCTCTTAAGTTATCATTTCAGCGTAGGTGGTTTAAAGTCTTTACATGTCTGGACTTTTCTTCTTGCTCAAGTCCTTGTTGTGGGCCAACTTTTGATTTTTCAGGAAGTTGAGTTTCTAGTCTATCTACTTGTAATTCTTGCTTTTGTCGATTTGATGACATTGGGCTTGGTTCGGATTCGCATTGTCGAGGATTTGAAAGAAGCTCAGGCTAGACAAAATGCCCAGATAAATCTATTGCTTGCTGAAAATGAACGTAGTCGTATCGGTCAGGATTTGCACGATAGCCTGGGACATACCTTTGCCATGCTGAGTGTCAAGACAGATCTAGCCTTGCAGTTATTTCAGATGGAGGCCTATCCACAGGTGGAAAAGGAATTAAAAGAAATTCACCAGATCAGCAAGGATTCCATGAATGAAGTGCGAACCATCGTGGAAAATCTGAAATCACGGACCCTAGCTTCAGAGCTTGAAACTGTCAAAAAGATGCTGGAGATTGCTGGAATTGAGGTTGAGGTTGACAATCAGTTAGACAAGGCTAGTTTGACCCAGGATGTAGAGTCGACGGCTGCTATGATTTTGTTAGAACTTGCGACCAATATCATCAAACATGCCAGCGCTAATAAAGCCTATCTAAAACTGGAACGTACAGATCAGGAATTGGTTCTGACAGTTAGAGATGACGGGAAAGGTTTTGCAACTGTAAAAGGAAATGAACTCCATACAGTCCGTGACCGTGCAGCAGCCTTCTCAGGTCAAGTAGAGCTGGTCAGTTTGAAACATCCAACAGAGGTGCGCGTGCATCTGCCTTATAAGGAGAAAAAGTAGATGAAAGTATTAGTCGCAGAAGATCAAAGTATGCTTAGAGACGCCATGTGCCAGCTCTTGAGCTTTCAACCAGATGTGGAGACTGTTCTGCAGGCGAAAAATGGAGCCGAGGCTATCGAGGTTTTGGGGAAAGAAGCAGTAGATATTGCCATCCTTGATGTAGAAATGCCTGTTAAGACAGGTCTTGAAGTGCTGGAGTGGATACGATCAGAAAAGCTAGAAACAAAGGTGGTTGTGGTGACGACCTTCAAGCGTCCTGGGTATTTTGAACGTGCAGTTAAGGCTGGAGTGAATGCTTATGTATTAAAGGAACGGAGCATCGCTGAGCTCATGCAAACCCTACATACGGTGTTAGAGGGACGCAAGGAATATTCTCCAGAGCTGATGGAAGTCATGATGACTCATCCCAATCCTTTGACCGAACAAGAAGTCGCTGTTTTACATGGAGTTGCCCAAGGCCTCTCCAACCAAGAAATTGCTGACAAGCTCTACCTCTCAAACGGCACCGTCCGAAACTATGTCACCAATATTCTTTCTAAACTAGATGCTGGTAATCGAACAGAGGCAGCTAATATCGCAAAAGAATGTGGTTGGTTGTGATACTATCATATTTCGAAAACTATTATGTGCTAAAATTGATGGGATTGAATGGAACAATCCCAATCTTTAGGAGGAATTTATTCCTCCTTTTCTTTCTTTTGGGAGCAGTACAAAAGAGCTAAAATTAAGAATAAAAAAGAAAAATATCTTGACAAACAAGGGAAAAATTTGTTACAATAATAGACGGTACTTTTTACTTTTGGTCTCTCAAGAGTGTACAGGGACGTGCTGACAAATGTTGCAAAAGTACACACAGATGATAGCTGTCACCAAGTGTATCATCACCAAAAATAAAAAAACACAGGAGAATGTAGATGCCTACAATTAACCAATTGGTTCGCAAACCGCGTAAATCAAAAGTAGAAAAATCTAAATCACCAGCTTTGAACGTTGGTTACAACAGTCATAAAAAAGTTCAAACAAACGTTTCTTCACCACAAAAACGTGGTGTTGCAACTCGTGTTGGAACAATGACACCTAAAAAACCTAACTCAGCCCTTCGTAAATTTGCTCGTGTACGTTTGAGCAACCTTATCGAAGTTACTGCCTACATCCCAGGTATCGGACACAACTTGCAAGAGCACAGCGTGGTTCTTCTTCGTGGTGGACGTGTAAAAGACCTTCCAGGGGTACGTTACCATATCGTCCGTGGTGCACTTGATACTGCAGGTGTTAACGATCGTAAACAAGGCCGTTCTAAATACGGTACTAAACGTCCAAAAGCATAAGGAAAGGGGATAAAGAGAAATGAGTCGTAAAAATAGAGCTCCAAAACGTGACGTATTGCCAGATCCGCTTTACAATTCACAATTAGTTACTCGTCTTATCAACCGCGTTATGCTTGATGGTAAACGTGGTACAGCTGCTTCAATCGTTTACGGTGCCTTTGAGCAAATCAAAGAAGCTACTGGCAACGATGCACTTGAAGTATTTGAAACAGCTATGGAAAACATCATGCCTGTACTTGAAGTACGTGCACGTCGTGTTGGTGGTTCTAACTACCAAGTCCCAGTTGAAGTTCGTCCAGAACGTCGTACAACACTTGGACTTCGTTGGTTGGTAACAATCGCTCGTCTTCGTGGTGAACACACAATGCAAGACCGTCTTGCAAAAGAAATCTTGGATGCTGCTAACAACACTGGTGCAGCAGTTAAGAAACGTGAAGACACTCACCGTATGGCTGAAGCTAACCGTGCATTCGCACACTTCCGTTGGTAAAATCATGATGCTAGGAACGGTAAGGATGCAAGGTGAAAATAGGAAACTGACGCAGTATTCGACGAATACAAGGAAGTTTATCTTTTTCACACAGCATCCCGTTCCGGCTCAAATCGGCTAGCTAACTCTGGCCCGAGTTCAATTCAACTTGTAAATTTACAAGTTGAAACCAACAATAGCATGAAAACATTGAGAACGGGTAGGTCCTGCCTATCCGTTTTTATTAAAATCGTGTTATAATAGAATAGAAATCAAAATAAATAGGAGAAACAAACCTCATGGCACGCGAATTTTCACTTGAAAAAACTCGTAATATCGGTATCATGGCTCACGTCGATGCTGGTAAAACAACAACTACTGAGCGTATTCTTTACTACACTGGTAAAATCCACAAAATCGGTGAAACTCACGAAGGTGCGTCACAAATGGACTGGATGGAGCAAGAGCAAGAACGTGGTATCACTATCACATCTGCTGCGACAACAGCTCAATGGAACAACCACCGCGTAAACATCATCGACACACCAGGACACGTGGACTTCACAATCGAAGTACAACGTTCTCTTCGTGTATTGGATGGTGCGGTTACCGTTCTTGACTCACAATCAGGTGTTGAACCTCAAACTGAAACAGTTTGGCGTCAAGCAACTGAGTACGGAGTTCCACGTATCGTATTTGCCAACAAAATGGACAAAATCGGTGCTGACTTCCTTTACTCTGTAAGCACACTTCACGATCGTCTTCAAGCAAATGCACACCCAATCCAATTGCCGATCGGTTCTGAAGATGACTTCCGTGGTATCATTGATTTGATCAAGATGAAAGCTGAAATCTATACTAACGACCTTGGTACAGATATCCTTGAAGAAGATATTCCAGCTGAATACCTTGACCAAGCACAAGAATACCGTGAAAAATTGGTTGAAGCAGTTGCTGAAACTGACGAAGAATTGATGATGAAATACCTCGAAGGTGAAGAAATCACTAATGAAGAATTGAAAGCTGGTATCCGTAAAGCGACTATCAACGTTGAATTCTTCCCAGTATTGTGTGGTTCTGCCTTCAAAAACAAAGGTGTTCAATTGATGCTTGATGCGGTTATCGACTACCTTCCAAGCCCACTTGACATCCCAGCGATCAAAGGTATCAACCCAGATACAGATGAAGAAGAAACTCGTCCTGCATCTGACGAAGAGCCATTTGCAGCTCTTGCCTTCAAGATTATGACAGACCCATTCGTAGGTCGTTTGACATTCTTCCGTGTTTACTCAGGTGTTCTTCAATCAGGTTCATACGTATTGAACACTTCTAAAGGTAAACGTGAGCGTATCGGACGTATCCTTCAAATGCACGCTAACAGCCGTCAAGAAATTGACACAGTTTACTCAGGTGATATCGCTGCTGCCGTTGGTTTGAAAGATACTACAACTGGTGACTCATTGACAGATGAAAAAGCTAAAATCATCCTTGAGTCAATCAACGTTCCAGAACCAGTTATCCAATTGATGGTTGAGCCAAAATCTAAAGCAGACCAAGATAAGATGGGTATCGCCCTTCAAAAATTGGCTGAAGAAGATCCAACATTCCGCGTTGAAACAAACGTTGAAACTGGTGAAACAGTTATCTCTGGTATGGGTGAGCTTCACCTTGACGTCCTTGTTGACCGTATGCGTCGTGAGTTCAAAGTTGAAGCGAACGTAGGTGCTCCTCAAGTATCTTACCGTGAAACATTCCGCGCTTCTACTCAAGCACGTGGATTCTTCAAACGTCAGTCTGGTGGTAAAGGTCAATTCGGTGATGTATGGATTGAATTTACTCCAAACGAAGAAGGTAAAGGATTCGAATTCGAAAACGCAATCGTCGGTGGTGTGGTTCCTCGTGAATTTATCCCAGCGGTTGAAAAAGGTTTGGTAGAATCTATGGCTAACGGTGTTCTTGCAGGTTACCCAATGGTTGACGTTAAAGCTAAGCTTTACGATGGTTCATACCACGATGTCGACTCATCTGAAACTGCCTTCAAGATCGCGGCTTCACTTGCCCTTAAAGAAGCTGCTAAATCAGCACAACCAGCTATCCTTGAACCAATGATGCTTGTAACAATCACTGTTCCAGAAGAAAACCTTGGTGATGTTATGGGTCACGTAACTGCTCGTCGTGGACGTGTTGATGGTATGGAAGCACACGGTAACAGCCAAATCGTTCGTGCTTACGTTCCACTTGCTGAAATGTTCGGTTACGCAACAGTTCTTCGTTCTGCATCTCAAGGACGTGGTACATTCATGATGGTATTTGACCACTACGAAGATGTACCTAAGTCAGTACAAGAAGAAATCATTAAGAAAAACAAAGGTGAAGACTAATCTGTCCTCACTCTAGAAGGAAGTCACTTAGTGGCTTCCTTTTGTCTTTAGAAAATACCTCTAAATATGGTAAAATAGTAGGAGAATAATGTGAGGAAAATGAATGTCAAATAGTTTTGAAATTTTGATGAATCAACTGGGGATGCCTGCTGAAATGAGACAGGATCCTGCTTTATCACAGGCTGATATTGAGCGAGTTGTGGTTCATAAAATTAGTAAGGTATGGGAGTTTCATTTCGTATTTTCTAATATTTTACCGATTGAAATCTTTTTAGAAATAAAGAAGGGCTTGAGTGAGGAATTTTCTAAGACAGGCAATAAAGCTGTTTTCGAAATCAAGGCTCTGTCTCAAGGATTTTCAAATCAGCTCTTGCAGGCCTATTATAGAGAAGCTTTTTCTGAAGGGCCATGTGCTAGTCAAGGTTTTAAGTCCCTTTATCAAAATTTGCAAGTTCGTGCGGAGGGAAATCAGCTCTTTATTGAAGGATCTGAGGCGATTGATAAGGAACATTTTAAGAAAAATCACCTTCCTAATTTAGCTAAACAACTTGAAAAATTTGGCTTTCCAACTTTTAACTGTCAAGTAGAGAAAAATGATGTGCTGACTCAAGAGCAGGAAGAAGCTTTTCATGCTGAAAATGAGCAGATTGTTCAAGCTGCCAATGAGGAAGCGCTCCGTGCGATGGAGCAACTGGAACAGATGGCACCTCCTCCAGCAGAAGAGAAACCAGCCTTTGATTTTCAAGCCAAAAAAGCTGCAGCTAAACCGAAGCTGGATAAGGCGGAGATTACTCCTATGATCGAAGTGACAACTGAGGAAAATCGTCTGGTCTTTGAAGGGGTTGTTTTTGATGTAGAGCAAAAAGTGACTAGAACAGGTCGTGTTTTAATCAATTTTAAAATGACGGACTACACTTCAAGTTTTTCTATGCAAAAGTGGGTTAAAAATGAGGAAGAGGCTCAGAAATTTGACCTCATCAAGAAGAATTCTTGGCTCCGAGTACGTGGGAATGTGGAGATGAATAACTTCACACGCGATTTGACTATGAACGTGCAGGATGTGCAGGAAG
This sequence comes from Streptococcus sp. 714, assembly GCF_013277115.1. GTDB lineage: Bacteria > Bacillota > Bacilli > Lactobacillales > Streptococcaceae > Streptococcus. Next base: position 11,892 of record NZ_VMMH01000030.1, on the reverse strand, counting down.
TTGTTCACTATGAGCGGAAAGATTTGATGCCAGAAGGTGAGCGTCGGGTTGAGTTTCATGCCCATACCAATATGTCGACCATGGATGCTCTACCAGAGGTTGAAGAAATTGTTGGGACAGCTGCTAAGTGGGGACACAAGGCGGTTGCTATCACCGATCACGGGAATGTTCAATCCTTCCCACACGGCTACAAGGCGGCCAAGAAAGCGGGAATCCAGCTGATCTATGGAATGGAAGCCAATATTGTGGAGGACCGGGTTCCTATCGTTTACAACGAAGTGGAGATGGACTTGTCGGAAGCGACCTATGTGGTTTTTGACGTGGAAACGACGGGGCTTTCAGCCATCTATAATGATTTGATTCAGGTTGCGGCTTCTAAGATGTACAAGGGGAATGTTATTTCCGAATTTGATGAATTTATCAATCCCGGGCATCCCTTGTCAGCCTTTACCACGGAGTTGACTGGTATTACAGATGATCATGTCAAAAATGCCAAACCACTGGAACAAGTTCTGCAAGAATTCCAAGAATTTTGCCAGGATACTGTCCTAGTTGCCCACAATGCGACCTTTGACGTTGGATTTATGAATGCCAATTATGAGCGTCATGGTCTGTCGAAGATTAGTCAGCCAGTTATTGATACGCTGGAGTTTGCTAGAAATCTCTATCCTGAGTATAAACGTCATGGTTTGGGGCCTTTGACCAAGCGTTTTGGTGTGGCCTTGGAACATCACCACATGGCCAACTACGATGCGGAAGCTACTGGTCGCCTGCTTTTCATCTTTATCAAAGAGGTGGCAGAAAAACATGGTGTGACCGATTTGGCTAGACTAAACATTGATTTGATTAGTCCAGACTCTTATAAAAAAGCTCGAATCAAGCATGCGACTATTTATGTCAAGAATCAGGTGGGTCTGAAAAATATCTTTAAACTGGTTTCTTTGTCTAATACCAAGTATTTTGAAGGGGTGCCACGGATTCCGAGAACGGTTCTAGATGCCCATCGGGAAGGCTTGATTTTAGGATCAGCCTGTGCAGAAGGTGAAGTTTTCGATGCAGTCGTTTCCCAAGGTGTGGATGCTGCGGTTGAGGTGGCCAAGTATTATGACTTTATCGAGGTCATGCCACCAGCTATCTATGCACCCTTGATTGCTAAAGAGCAGGTCAAGGATATGGAGGAACTCCAGACTATTATCAAGAGTTTGATAGAGGTTGGAGACCGCCTTGGTAAGCCGGTTTTGGCTACGGGAAATGTCCATTATATCGAACCGGAAGAAGAGATTTACCGTGAAATTATCGTTCGTAGTTTGGGACAGGGGGCGATGATTAACCGGACCATTGGTCATGGTGAACATGCACAACCAGCTCCTCTGCCAAAAGCCCATTTTAGAACAACCAATGAGATGTTGGATGAATTTGCCTTCTTGGGAGAGGAACTGGCACGTAAACTGGTTATTGAAAATACCAATGCCTTGGCAGAGACCTTTGAACCTGTTGAGGTTGTAAAAGGTGACTTGTACACGCCTTTCATTGACAAGGCTGAAGAAACGGTTGCTGAATTGACCTATAAGAAGGCTTTTGAGATTTATGGAAATCCGTTGCCAGATATCGTTGATTTGCGGATTGAAAAGGAATTAACTTCTATTCTGGGGAATGGATTTGCCGTGATTTATCTAGCTTCCCAGATGCTGGTACAACGTTCCAATGAACGGGGCTACTTGGTTGGTTCTCGTGGATCTGTCGGTTCCAGTTTTGTTGCGACCATGATTGGGATTACCGAGGTTAATCCTCTCTCTCCTCACTATGTCTGTGGTCAGTGTCAGTACAGCGAGTTTATCACGGATGGTTCTTATGGTTCTGGTTTTGATATGCCTAATAAGGATTGTCCAAAGTGTGGTCACAAACTCAGCAAAAATGGGCAGGACATTCCGTTTGAGACCTTCCTAGGTTTTGATGGGGACAAGGTTCCTGATATTGACTTGAACTTCTCGGGAGAAGACCAGCCTAGCGCCCACTTGGATGTGCGTGATATCTTTGGTGAGGAATATGCCTTCCGTGCGGGAACGGTTGGTACGGTGGCTGCTAAGACTGCCTATGGATTTGTAAAGGGCTACGAGAGAGACTACGGGAAGTTTTATCGTGATGCAGAGGTGGAACGCCTCGCCCAAGGTTCGGCTGGTGTCAAGCGGACAACGGGACAACACCCGGGGGGAATTGTTGTTATTCCTAACTACATGGATGTCTATGATTTTACGCCTGTCCAGTATCCAGCGGATGACGTGACGGCTGAATGGCAAACGACTCACTTTAACTTCCACGATATCGATGAGAACGTCCTCAAACTCGATGTACTGGGACATGATGATCCGACCATGATTCGGAAATTGCAGGACTTGTCTGGGATTGACCCTAATGAAATCCCTGTGGATGACGAAGGTGTAATGGCCCTCTTTTCTGGGACTGATGTGCTAGGGGTGACTCCTGAACAAATCGGAACACCGACGGGCATGCTGGGAATTCCAGAGTTTGGAACCAACTTTGTACGTGGGATGGTAGATGAGACGCATCCGACGACTTTTGCGGAGTTGCTTCAGCTCTCAGGTCTGTCCCACGGTACCGATGTGTGGTTAGGAAATGCCCAGGATTTGATCAAGCAAGGAATTGCGGACCTATCAACCGTTATCGGTTGTCGGGACGACATCATGGTTTACCTCATGCATGCTGGTCTCGAGCCTAAGATGGCCTTTACCATCATGGAACGAGTACGTAAGGGCTTGTGGTTGAAGATTTCCGAAGAGGAACGAAATGGCTACATCGAAGCCATGAAAGCTAACAAGGTGCCAGAGTGGTATATCGAATCCTGTGGGAAAATCAAGTACATGTTCCCTAAAGCCCATGCGGCAGCCTACGTTATGATGGCCTTGCGTGTGGCTTACTTCAAGGTTCACCATCCCATTTATTATTACTGTGCTTACTTCTCCATTCGTGCAAAGGCATTTGATATCAAGACCATGGGAGCGGGATTGGATGCTATCAAGCGCAGAATGGAAGAAATCTCTGAAAAACGGAAGAACAATGAAGCCTCTAATGTGGAAATTGACCTCTATACAACTCTTGAGATTGTCAATGAGATGTGGGAACGTGGTTTCAAGTTTGGCAAACTCGATCTCTATCGAAGTCAGGCAACAGAATTTCTCATCGATGGGGACACTCTCATCCCGCCATTTGTAGCAATGGATGGTCTGGGAGAGAACGTTGCCAAGCAACTGGTGCGAGCGCGTGAAGAGGGAGAATTCCTCTCCAAAACAGAACTACGAAAACGCGGTGGCCTCTCATCTACCTTGGTTGAAAAGATGGATGAAATGGGGATTCTCGGCAATATGCCAGAGGATAATCAGTTGAGTTTGTTTGATGAGTTGTTTTAAGGTCTTGGAGGGAAAAAGATAAAACTAAGAATTTTTGCGGAAGACAAGCCGGCTGAGAAGGTGTTTGAGTATCAATTAGAACTTGCTGATTAGACAATTCTTCTATCGACAGCACTCTTGTCAGGTGCTATTACTTTGGCAGGATTATTTTCTGCTTTGAAAGAAAAATAAAAATAGAAAAGGAAAAATAGAATGGTTTTACCAAATTTTAAAGAAAATCTAGAAAAATATGCGAAATTATTGGTTGCGAATGGAATCAACGTGCAACCTGGTCACACTTTGGCTCTCTCTATTGATGTGGAGCAACGCGAGTTGGCTCATTTAATCGTGAAAGAAGCTTATGCTTTGGGTGCACATGAGGTTATTGTTCAGTGGACAGATGATGTGATCAACCGTGAGAAGTTCCTCCACGCGCCGATGGAGCGTCTGGACAATGTGCCAGAATACAAGCTTGCTGAGATGAACTATCTCTTGGAGAATAAGGCTAGCCGTCTTGGGGTTCGTTCTTCTGACCCAGGTGCCTTGAATGGAGTGGACGCTGACAAGCTTTCAGCTTCTGCTAAAGCTATGGGACTTGCCATGAAGCCAATGCGTATCGCAACGCAATCCAACAAGGTTAGCTGGACTGTAGCAGCCGCTGCTGGACTTGAATGGGCTAAAAAAGTCTTTCCAAATGCTGCGAGCGATGAAGAAGCAGTCGATCTTCTTTGGGACCAAATCTTCAAAACTTGCCGTGTCTATGAAGAAGATCCTGTTAAGGCTTGGGAAGAACACGCTGCTATCCTCAAGAGCAAGGCAGATATGCTTAATAAAGAACAATTTTCAGCCCTTCACTACACAGCTCCAGGGACAGATTTGACACTTGGCTTACCTAAGAACCATGTTTGGGAATCAGCTGGTGCTATCAATGCGCAAGGAGAAGGATTCTTACCAAATATGCCGACAGAGGAAGTTTTCACAGCACCAGACTTCCGTCGCGCAGATGGTTATGTCACTTCTACAAAACCGCTTAGTTATAATGGCAACATCATTGAAGGCATTAAGGTAACCTTCAAGGATGGACAAATCGTAGACATTACTGCTGAGAAGGGTGATCAGGTCATGAAAGACCTTGTCTTTGAAAATGCGGGTGCGCGTGCCTTAGGTGAATGTGCCTTGGTACCAGATCCAAGTCCAATTTCTCAGTCAGGTATTACCTTCTTCAACACTCTTTTTGATGAAAATGCTTCAAACCACTTGGCCATCGGTGCTGCCTATGCGACTAGCGTCGTTGGTGGTGCAGAGATGAGTGAAGAAGAGCTTGAAGCTGCTGGTCTTAACCGTTCAGATGTTCACGTGGACTTTATGATTGGATCTAATCAAATGGATATCGATGGTATCCGTGAGGATGGAACACGTGTACCTCTCTTCCGTAAGGGAGATTGGGCAAATTAAGGAGCCAAGATGATAGGAAGTATGTTTGTTGGTCTCCTAGTGGGATTTTTAGCAGGTACTCTGACCAATCGTGGAGAACGCATGGGTTGCTTTGGGAAAATGTTTCTAGGCTGGATTGGTGCCTTTATAGGCCACTTGCTTTTTGGGACTTGGGGACCGATAATAGCAGGAACTTCCATTATTCCGGCAGTACTAGGTTCCATGATTGTCTTAGCGATTTTCTGGAGACGAGGAAGTTAATTTCTTAAATCTGATACTCAATGAAAATCAAAGAGCAAACTAGGAAACTAGCCGCAGTCTGCTTAAAGTACATCTTTGAGGTTNNACTGACGAAGTCAGTTACATATACCTACGGCAAGGCGACTTTGACGCGGTTTGAAGAGATTTTTGAAGAGTATGAAACGAAAAGGAGGTTGGTCATTGAGCCAGCCCCCTTTTGAGTGTGATATAATAGTTCTATGAGATTAGATAAATTTTTAGTTGCCTGCGCTGTAGGGAGTCGGACAGAGGTCAAAAACTTGCTCAAGGCTGGGCGTGTGACGGTAAATGGTAAAAAAGAAAAATCAGCTAAATTGCAGATTGATGAAGAAAGAGATGAGATTCGCTTTGATGGGCAAGTGCTGGAGTACGAGGAGTTTGTTTACTATATGATGAACAAGCCCCAAGGAGTTATTTCAGCGACTGAGGATCCCAAGCACAGAACCGTGTTGGACTTGCTGGATGATATTGCTCGGACCAAGGAAGTTTTCCCAGTAGGACGCTTGGATATTGACACGCATGGTCTTTTGCTCTTGACCAATGATGGTCAGCTTGCACATGCTCTTCTTTCACCCAAGCGTCATGTGGACAAGACGTATCTGGCTCTGGTCAAGGGAGTGATGACTCAAGAAGATGTGGAGATATTTGCTAAGGGTATTCCGCTCAAAGACTTTACCTGTCAGCCCGCTATACTGGAGATTATTTCCATAGATACAGAAAAGAATCAAAGCCAAATCCGTGTGACTATTGCAGAAGGGAAGTTTCATCAGGTCAAACGTATGGTGGGCTACTGTGGCAAGGAAGTAGTAGACTTGCAACGTTTGACTATGGGAACTCTAGTATTGGATGAGAATTTACAAAGAGGAGAATGGCGTTGCTTGACCAAGGAGGAGTTAGAAAATCTCCTTGCTAGTATTGCTTAATTTAGTTTAAATTTGAAAAAGGTGAGGGACAATGTCCTTGCCTTTTATGTTTTTCAGTTGCTTCCTTTGTGAAAAGAGTTATAATAGACTGTAGAATAAAAGGAGGAATCTATGAACGCGATTCAAGAATCATTTACTGATAAACTATTTGCCAATTATGAAGCAAATGTAAAATACCAAGCGATTGAAAATGCTGCTAGTCACAACGGAATTTTTGCAGCTCTAGAACGTCGCCAAAGCCATGTAGACAATACCCCTGTTTTTTCATTGGATTTGACCAAGGACAAGGTAACCAACCAGAAGGCTTCTGGTCGTTGCTGGATGTTTGCAGCCCTTAACACCTTCCGCCACAAACTCATCTCTCAATACAAACTGGAAAATTTTGAGTTGTCACAGGCCCATACTTTCTTCTGGGACAAATATGAGAAAGCAAACTGGTTCTTGGAGCAAGTCATTGCGACTGCAGACCAAGACTTGACAAGCCGTAAGGTTAAATTCCTACTTCAAACACCTCAACAAGATGGCGGTCAGTGGGATATGGTCGTTTCTCTCTTTGAGAAATACGGTGTCGTGCCTAAGTCAGTTTACCCTGAATCTGTTTCATCTAGCAGTAGCCGTGAGCTAAATGCAATCCTTAACAAATTGCTTCGTCAAGATGCTCAAATCTTGCGTGACTTGCTTGCTTCTGGTGCAGACCAAGCGACTGTTCAAGCTAAGAAAGAAGACCTCTTGCAAGAAATCTTTAACTTCCTTGCAATGTCTTTAGGACTTCCACCTCGTAGATTTGATTTCGCTTATCGTGATAAGGATAACAACTACCGAAGCGAAAAGGGTATTACACCACAGGAATTTTATAAGAAATATGTCAATCTTCCTCTAGAAGACTATGTTTCTGTTATCAATGCTCCAACTGCTGATAAACCTTACGGCAAATCTTACACAGTTGAGATGTTGGGAAATGTGGTTGGTAGCCGTGCAGTTCGCTATATCAACGTACCGATGGAGCGCTTGAAAGAATTAGCGATTGCTCAAATGCAAACAGGAGAAACTGTTTGGTTTGGTTCTGATGTCGGTCAGCTCAGCAACCGTAAAGCTGGAATTCTTGCGACAGATGTTTATGACTTTGAATCAAGCATGGACATTAAACTCACTCAAGACAAGGCTGGACGTTTGGACTATAGCGAAAGCTTAATGACCCACGCTATGGTCTTGACAGGTGTGGATTTGGACGAAAATGGCAAATCAATCAAGTGGAAGGTTGAAAATTCTTGGGGAGACAAGGTCGGTACAGATGGTTACTTTGTTGCCTCAGACGCTTGGATGGATGAATACACTTATCAGATTGTTGTCCGCAAAGAATTGTTAACAACCGAAGAACAAGCTGCCTATGAAGCAGAACCAATTGTGCTTGCACCATGGGATCCAATGGGAGCCTTGGCAAAATAAAAGCATAGAAAAAAGGAATCAGGCTTAGAACCTGGTTCCTTTTAAGTTGCTTGATTACATGATACCGAAGAAACGAGCTGCGATACCTACTGCAAAGAGTGCAAGGATGATTGAGATTGGTGATACTTTTTTCTTAAGCAACCACATGCAAAGGAAAGTAAGGAGAAGTCCCATCAATCCTGGAATCAATGAGTTCAACTGACCTTGGAGAGTTTGTGGTTGAATCTTGTCTAGGCTCAATCCACCAAGTGCTTGACCAAGGATACCTTTCAATTCAGCACCTGATACAGGTCCTTCTGGGAAGTTGATGTAGGCACCTTCAGCCAATTGTTTACCAGGAAGGTTAACAGTGAAGTTGATCGATACCCAACGTTGTACAAGAACAGCAAGGATGAACATACCAAGGATAGAAGCTCCTTTAGTGATGTCTTTCAAGATACCACCAGACATGTCTTTAGTGATTTCAGATCCAGCTTTGTAACCAAATTCTTGTGTGTACCATAGGAAGGCCATACGGATCGCATTCCATCCGAAGAAGAAGAGAAGTGGGCCAACCAAGTTACCAGATGCAGCAAGTGATGCACCAAGAGCTCCAAGGATAGGACGAACTGTAAACCAGAATACTGGGTCACCGATACCAGCAAGAGGTCCCATCATACCGATTTTAACCCCTTGGATAGCAGCGTCGTCGATTTCAACACCGTTAGCACGTTCTTCTTCAAGTGCAAGAGTAACCCCCATGATTGGAGCAGCTACGTATGGGTGAGTGTTGAAGAACTCAAGGGGACGCTCAAGAGCAGCAGCTTGGTCTTCTTTAGTAGTGTACAATTTTTTGATAGCTGGGATCAATGAATAAGCCCAACCCAAGTTTTGCATACGCTCGTAGTTCCAAGAACCTTGAAGGAATTGTGAACGCCACCAAACTTTTTTACGATCTGATTTTGATAATTGAAGTTTTTCAGTCATGATTGTTCCCCTTTCTAGTAGTCTTCTAGGATATCACCGATTGGGTCGTTAGAAGTTGCAGCTCCTCCGCCACCGTTACCACCTTGTTTTGAAAGGTTAAGGTAGATGAAGGCAAGGGCAACACCGACTACACCAAGGGCAATCAAAGTCAATTGAGAAATGGCAGCAAAAGCAAAACCGATTGCGAAGAATGGCCATACTTCACGAGTTGCCATCATGTTGATAACCATAGCGTAACCAACGGCAACGACCATAGCACCACCAACAGCCATACCACCGTTCAACCAGTCTGGCATCAATTTAAGAGCGTCTTGAACGGCAGAAGCAGGGATAGCGATAAGGAAGGCTGCAGGGATAGCAATACGAAGACCTTGAAGAAGAAGTGCGATAAAGTGAGCACGCTCAACAGCCGCAATATTTCCTTCTTTAGCAGCAGCATCAGCAGTGTGAACCAAACCAACTGAGATTGTACGAACAATCATTGTCAAGAAAAGTCCAGCTACGGCAAGAGGAATAGCTGTTGCTGTTGCAACGGCGATACCTTCAGTAGTAAAGTTACCACCTTTGATCAAGATGATTGCTGCGGCAACAGATGCAAGAGCAGCGTCAGGAGCTACGGCAGCTCCGATGTTTGCCCAACCAAGGGCGATCATTTGAAGTGATCCACCAAGCATAACCCCTGCTTCGAGGTTACCAGTTGCAAGTCCGATAAGGGTACATGCGACGATTGGTTGATGGAATTGGAATTGGTCGAGGATACCTTCAAGACCTGCAAGGAAGGCAACAACTACAACCAAGACAGCAGAAATAATTGAAATATCTGACATGGTTTTATTCCTTTTCTATTTAAGTATAATAAAGTGAAAAATTTTCTTAGTATTCTTCGATAGCTTAATGTCTATTATTGAACGTTGGCTTTGTTAATCAAGTCAAACAAATCTTTTTTGGTGTCGTTTGGTACTTTACGTACGTCAAATTCAACACCAAGGTCACGCATTTTTTCAAATGTAGCAACATCTTCTTTGTCCATAGACAAAACATTGTTAATCATTGTTTTACCTGTTGAGTGAGCCATTGATCCTACGTTAAGTGTCTTGATTGGCACGCCCCCTTCGATGGCACGAAGAGCGTCTTGAGGTGTTTCAAACAAGATAAGGGCATGTGTTTCTCCAAAACGTGGGTCTTTTGAAACCTCAATCAATTTTTGGATTGGTACAACATTGGCTCTTACTCCGTTAGGAGCTGCTTGTTTAATCAATTCTTTACGAAGATCGTCGTTGGCAACGTTATCTGAAGCAACGATGATACGGTCTGCTTTTGAATCTGGAGTCCAAGCAGTAGCAACCTGACCGTGAAGTAGACGAGTGTCTAGGCGAGCAAGGTTGATTTTGAGTTTTCCATCTCCGATGACAGTTCCTTCTGGAATAGCGGCTTGGGCAACTGGAGCAGCTGCGGCGCTTGCCACTTCCTCAACTGGGTTGAGCTCTTCTGGAAGAGCTTTGATGCCATCTTTGGCTTCTTTGATAATATTCGCAGCGACTTTTTCCACACCTGCAGTAGCGTCCATGAGGCGCTCTGTATAGGCTTGGATTAACATCGGTAAGTTAAGTCCTGTGATGATGGCAAATTTACGCTCAGGATTTTCTCCCATCACGCGACTAGCTTGGTTAAATGGAGATCCACTCCAAAGGTCAGCCAAAACTAGAACCTCATCTTCTGCGTCAAATGCAGCAACAGCGTTATTAAACTTAGCGTATAGATCATCAGGACCTTCATTTGGCATAAAGGTTACAACCTGAACCTTTTCTTGTTCACCAAAGATCATAGATCCTGACTGATGAATACCTGCAGCAAATTCGCCGTGGCTCGCAATAATGATTCCGATACTCATTATTGTCATTCCTCCTTTTTGTTGTTTCAGTTTTCTTTTAAGAAAACTTTAAGACTTTTTAAGTATAAACCGTTTTCATCTAAAAATCAACTATTTATCATAAAAAAATAAAAAGGCTTTCTTTGCGAATGTTGATATATTAAATTTTTGAGGGATTTTTTTGAATCCCTATTTAAAAATTTAATATAAAAAAGTTGGAAGCGCATTCCAACTTTTAAACTAGGTTTCTATTAGATTAGCGGGTGAAGTCGAGTACCATACGTCCTTGGATTTGACCTTTTTCCATTTCATCGAAAATGGCTACGGCATCTTCTACTGGACGTTTTTGGACAACTGGAACTACCAAACCTTCTGCACCGAATTGGAAGGCTTCTTCCAAGTCTTTACGAGTTCCAACAAGAGAACCGATAACTTGGATTCCATCTAGAACGGTTTTGACGATACTGAGTTCCATCATTTCAGAAGGAAGACCAACAGCGACGACGCGACCACCGGCACGAACTGAGTCAACAGCCTGGTTGAAGGCAACTTTAGATACAGCAGTTACGACAGCTGAATGAGCTCCACCATCAGTTTTTTCCTTGATGAGTCCTGGTACATCATCAACTTCTAGGCCGTTAATAACGATATCAGCACCGACTTCTTTTGCAAGGGCAAGCTTGTCGTTGTTGATATCAACCGCGATGACATGAGCATTGAATACTTTTTTAGCGTATTGAACAGCTAGGTTACCAAGTCCACCAGCACCGTAAAGAACAACCCATTGGCCTGGTTCAACTTTGGCTTCTTTAATGGCTTTATAGGTTGTTACCCCAGCACATGTGATAGATGAAGCTTGGGCTGGATCAAGTCCGTTAGGAACTTTGACAGCATAGTCTGCAGTTACGATACATTGTTCAGCCATACCACCATCTACTGAGTAGCCAGCATTTTTTACTGTCCGGCAAAGAGTTTCACGGCCAGTAGTACAATATTCGCAAGTACCACATCCTTCAAAGAACCAAGCAACGCTGACGCGGTCACCGACTTTAAGGCTTTTAACATCTGGAGCAATTTCCTTAACGATACCAACACCTTCATGTCCTAAAACACGTCCTGGTACTTGACCAAAGTCACCGTGGGCAACGTGGAGGTCAGTGTGGCAAACACCACAGTATTCAATTTCTACAAGTGCTTCCCCAGTTTCAAGTGGACGGAGTACTTTTTCTTCAACAGCAACACCAGTGCTTTCTGGATTTACAACAACAGCTTTCATAGCTATCCTCCTTGATATTGGCCGAGAACAGGGACAACAGGACTGGATTGATTTTGTTTCAACAGAGTCGAGTGTGACGAGCTCTCTTGTATTTATATGTGAAGCATATCACAAAAGAAAGCCTTTTCCAAGGTTTTGGGGGTAAAAAATAGAACAATCGATTAACTGGTTGATGAGACTGTGAAAAGAACACAAAGACCAGCTCGCAAGCTGGTCATACTCTTCGAAAATCTCTTCAAACCACGTCAGCTTCGCCTTGCCGTATATATATGGTTACTGACTTCGTCAGTTCTA
>NZ_VMMH01000029.1:0-232 GCF_013277115.1 Streptococcus sp. 714 | reverse complement strand
AGATGCAGCGAAGAACAATCCAACACCTCAAGAGCAAAGTGTTAATGTAGGTGAAAAACCAGATCCTAAGAAATCAATTGGTAATGTAGACGATCTTCCAAAAGGAAGTACAGTTGAATACAAGACTCCAGTAGACACTGCAACACCAGGTGATAAGCCTACAACAGTCGTTGTTACTTACCCAGATGGTTCTAAGGATGAAGTTCCAGTAACTGTTAAGGTAGTAGATCCA
>NZ_VMMH01000028.1:0-42224 GCF_013277115.1 Streptococcus sp. 714 | reverse complement strand
GGCTTTCGCTGCTGTCTTAACTGCTTCTAAGTCACCATTGTCATGAACTGCTTTAACTGCTGCTTCACCTGCTGTTTTAGCTTCAGCTACTTTATCAGCGTTTTCTGCTGCCGCAATCTTAGCTTCTTCTTCTGTTTTCTTAGCTTCTACAGCCTTAACTTTTTCTGCTTTTTCTGTACTTGTCAAACTGTTATCGGCATTGATTTCATTCTTCTCTGCCTCTACTGCTTGAGCTAAAGCGGCTTTCGCTGCTGCAACAATTGTATCTCTATTGTTCAAAGAGTTATATTTTTCAATAAGTGACTTAGCAGATTCTTTATAATTACTTGTGGTACTTATTTCTGAACTAAGTAAATTCTTAATCTCTGTCAATTTTGTTTCATAAGCAGCCTTAGTTTCAGGAGTAGACCACTTAGTATCTTCTGATTTTTGTTCTATTAATTTATTATATATTCTCTGTAGTAAATCCTTCGCAACATTCTTTGTATCTTGTTCGATTGAAAAGCCTGTTCCTGTTACAGGTAATGCATATTGAGACCATACAGTTTGATATCCCATTCCTAATTTAGAATTATCAGAAGCGCTAATTCGAACTGTATACTCTATAGCTCCTTTAGGTAAATCAATAGTTTTACTAGTAAAACTACCTGTTTTATTTTCTTGACTATTTTTGTATTTCGCTAACTGTTGGTTAAAATCATCAGTTGACGGTTTTGAGGAGATTTTAACTTCAAATTTAACGCTATCTTTTGCATCAACTGATACTACATGCTTAGTTCCATTATTTATAGAATCAGTTGGAAGGAAACTTTCATTATAGATAGATTCTGTACGCCCATCTTTAAATTTTGCAATTACCTCAACTTTATACCCAGCTTTGACACCGTCAATATCTCCTGTAAATCCTGTTTTAAATGAAATATTTATCCCTGTTCCTGTTGATGGAGAATAGGCTTTATAAGTTTTTTCTATTCCATTGAACCCTTTTAGCCCTCTAGATATTTGAGGACCTTCTCCTACACCACCATTAGTATCTACATCTTTAAATGGCTGTTCATCAAATGTTTTTTCATTTTTAGTTTCATACGTTCTAACTTTAGAAAGAAATAGAGCATATTTATTTGAACGATCAAATGCATTTTCTTGAACGTGTACTACATATTTTCGATTCTCACCCGCTCCTGTTCTGGTAACGTTCACTGTCTCAATAGGATATACTCCCGCATCAGTTTTTCGTGCAATAGCAAATTTCCCTTTATTTCCATCTGCTGTTATTGCTGACCAACCACCAAATTCATCGATTTCTTGTATTTTTCCAGGCTGTACACTCTTAAGACGTCCAACTTCGTCAATAGAAGCTAATTTAGTTTCATTTCTTATAGAAGAGTCCAATCCCTTTAATTTATTAGCTAATTCATCAACACTCGCACTATCTTCTGGTAATGTATACGTTTGATTTGCTGATGGATCATCTGTCGTGCTAGGAGTTGTATCTGTACGGAATGGATTATTTTTATCCATTTCTTTTCCATTACGTTCATCTCTAGAACCTGAGTTTGCAATCGAGTTAGATTCTGAAGATTTCTCAGTATTTGTTGCTTTTTTACCTACAGTAGCTTTTCCATTTGTCGTATCTACTGCTGCGACTTCTTTTTTCTCTTCTGGTTTTGTTTGTAATTTTGTTGTTGCTGTAACTAATTTAGCTTGTGCTTGTGTTAATTCAGCTGGTGTTTTCGCATTATTTAAAGTTGTTCTTGCTTCTTCTAAGACAGTTCTAAGATTATTAACGCTTTCTTCTGTCTTAGTAGCATAGGTTCCTTTAGCAAACTTTCCATCAATTTCTTTGATTAAATCTGTCAATTCCTTCTTATCTAGAGTCTCCACCTTCTGAGGTGCTGATTCTGGAGAAGGACTATTTTCAACTGTTGAAGGTTGAGTATTTGTCTCTACTGTTGCAGCAGGACTAGTTGCTACTGTGTTCCCTTCGTAGGTCCCATTCTGGACATTCTGATCTTTAGGTTGCGGTGCTTGAGTCTCCCCATTAGTTGAAGGCACACCTTGCTCTGCAGCAGATACTGCTCCATTTCCTAAAAACATGAACAAGGCAGCTACTGCGACACTAGCTGCACCAAAGCTGACCTTACGAATAGAAAAACGTAATTGCTTTTCACGATTGTGTTTACCTTTATGAAACATTTAATTTCCTCCAAAAAAATATTTTATCACATTATATGATACTCTTTTACTATAAAAATTCAATAGAACATTTTCCATATTTTTTAATCTATTATAATTTTATTCGTATATATATATATATTAATGAGCTTTTTTAATATAATTATATATTTTTTTGAAATAAAAATCATATGGTCAGAAATATTACATTTTTATAACATTTAGCATTTTAAAAAAGATCAGGAAATTCCCCAACCTTCATACATGTTTATTTGATTTTTTTAGCTAGCATGGTCGCAAAGCGTAGTTGAATACGATTGCCATTCTCATCGCGACGATGCAAATGACCTGGATTTTCATTGTACTTAACCAATTCCCAGTCCTTGTAATAGTATGCCAATTCTCCCTTTTTAAATGTGAATGGGAAGTTCACTGAGCAAGGATAATCTTCCGTGTCCATGGCACAGACGATAAGATTATAGCCACCAACAGTGGTATGCTCCTGCATATTTTTGATAATTGCAGGAATGCAGTCTGCTTGCAAAAACATCAAAACAACTGTTGAAACGATAAAATCATATTCTTGTCCAATGCTGGCTGAATTGATATCGTAAAGACCTACAGGCATGTCCAGGTCTTCTTGCTCTACAATACTTTGCAAGATTTCAAGAGAAAGCTCATTTTGATCTACTGCTGTCACATCAAAACCTTGCTGGGCTAGAAAGAGTGCATTACGGCCTTGACCACAACCCAAATCCAAGGCTCTCCCTGGTTTTACTGTCTGCATTGCCTCTAGAACCTCTGAATGAACAGGATTGGTATTGTATTTCTTAGGGAAATAATCCTCAGGTTTACAATAAAATTCCAAGTACCATTCCACATCGTCTGTTATAGCCTCCACTCGGTGCCAGGCTTGTGGTTGTGCCATGGGATTGTCAGCCCCTGCTTCAAATAGGTGTTCAGCTAGAACCTCCCCATCCTCTGTCAATTCAATAAACTTGAGAGTTCCTTTTAAAACAGTAATTTTCCCCCAAGTCCCAATCTTGGTATTGTGTTTCTGCTGAACAGCCTCTGGCATGGTTTCTTTAGTCCACAAAGGCATGCGTTTATAGGCAACTAGTTTTTCCATCTTCATTCCTCTTTTTATCGCTGGTTGACTGCTTTCATCACGCGCGCAATATCGCGATTCTGCTCACGTCGCTTGATAGACTCCCGTTTATCATAGTCATGTTTCCCTTTAGCAAGTCCTAAAAGGAGTTTAGCATAACCATCTTTGATATAAACCTTAAGAGGAACCAGGGTCATTCCTGTCCCTTTGGTCTCTTGTTCCAATTTTTGGATTTGCTTTTTATGGAGCAGGAGTTTGCGACGACGTTCTGGTTCCTGGTTCCAGATATTGCCCTCTTCGTAAGGAGCGATATGAACATTGCTCAACCAAACTTCTCCATTTTTTACTTGGGCAAAGCCATCCTTGAGATTGATTCGAGCAGCTCGTACACTCTTGATTTCAGTTCCTGTCAGGACCATCCCTGCCTCTAGCGTATCTACGATTGTATAGTCGTGACGCGCCTTTTTATTTTGTGCGACGACCTTTCCCTCGCCCTTTGCCATACTTGGCTCCTTTCTTAGCTACTTCCTTATAAAAAGGTTTCTTTCCTTTTTTCTTCTTGTCTTTTTGTGAATGCTTGCGCTTATCATTTGAGCGTCCTGATTTTCTTTTGTCTTCCTTCTTATCTGAACGACGACTTGAACCACGCCCTCTATCATTACGATTAGACTGTTTCAATCCTTTTTCAATCACATCAAACTCACTTGGGATATATGAAAAGTCAATTTCACCTGTCATCTTATCCGCTCTTTCAACCCGAATACGAATCTGTTGACCTACACGGAAGGTTGTACCCGATTTCTCCCCACGCAGGGTCAAATCACGTTCGTTGAAGTGGTAGAACTCAGGTAGATTGGTGATGTGAATCAAACCTTCAACTGTGTTTGGCAATTCAACAAAAAGACCGAATTTGACAATACTTGATACAACCGCATCGTATTCTTCACCTACGTACTCTTCCATGTACTCAGCCTTTTTCATGGCTTCGACTTCACGCTCGGCCTCGATAGCACGACGCTCACGATTGGAAGACTGGGTCGCAATCTCTGGAATCACTTGCTCAAAATGCTCTGCTATTTCCTTAGAACGGCCGTAATCCCGAATCATACGGTGAACAAGAAGGTCTGGATAACGACGAATAGGACTAGTAAAGTGAGTATAGTAATCTGCTGCTAATCCATAGTGACCGTGATTGTGCTCCGAATAACGAGCCTGCTGCATGGAGCGTAGGAGCATCATAGACAATACATCCGCATAAGGCTCTCCCTCAACAGTACGCATGATGTCTTGGAGAGCTTCTTGGCTAATCTCACTGGCGGTCCCATAAATACGCAAGCCAAAGCTTGAAGCATAATCAATAAACTTCTGAACCTTTTCAGCCTTTGGCTCCTCATGAATTCGATAGATGAAAGGTAAATCCAGCTTGCTGAAATGCTCGGCAACTGTTTCATTAGCCATCAACATAAAGGATTCAATCATGCGCTCAGCAACACCACGCTGACGAAGAACGATATCAACAGGCTTACCCTTTTTATCCACTAAAATCTTAGCCTCATTGGTATCAAAATTGAGGGCTCCACGTTTCATACGCATGTTTTCTAAAGTTTCATGAAGCTTGGCCATGAGTTCGATACTTGGAACAATTTTCTTATATTCTTGTCTTTTTTCTTCGTCGCCCGCTAAGATATCATTGACATCGCTATAGGTCATACGGAAGCTTGTCTTGATAACCGTTTGTGTGATGGTGTAATTAACCACACGACCATGTTTATCAATCTCCATGATGGCTGACTGAGTTAGACGGTCAACATGAGGATTGAGGGAGCAGATGCCATTTGACAAACGCTCTGGAAGCATTGGCACCACTCGGTCTGTCACATAGACTGAAGTCGCACGGTTAAGGGCTTCCTTGTCCAGGGCAGACCCCTCGGTCACATAGTAGGAAACATCTGCAATGTGAACTCCGAGTTCGATATTGCCATTTTTCAAAGCATTGATGTGAACTGCGTCATCCAAGTCCTTGGCATCAGCACCGTCAATGGTAAAAGTAATCTCATCTCTCAAGTCCAGACGGCCTTCCATATCCTTTTGAGATGGAACATCAGGCACACTTTCTGCTTCCTTGACAACAGCTTCTGGAAACTCGGATACAATATCCATAGACTCCAAAACCTCAAGGACATCAATTCCGACATCCGTTGAATGCCCCACTACATCTAGGACACTAGCAACAAAGAAATCATGTTTCTTGCTTGGGTATTTGTCAATAAAGACCTTGAGAACTTCTGTTCCTTCTAGTTTTAGGGCTGGTTTCTTAACATAAATTGGTTGACTGATTTTCTGATTTTTTGAACGGATGTAACCCGCATACTTAGGTTTTTCCTGATCTAGAACGATTTGACCGACAACTGTTGTCAAACTGTGTTCTAGGATATCAATAATTTTGGCTTCTGCTGCGGTTCCCTTATTGCGGTCAGCAACTTTCTTAATGACGACCTCAACGGTATCACTATCAATAGCATAGTTGACATCGTTTTTTCCTACAAAAAGGTCGTCCTCTTCCCCTTCTAGGCTGACAAAACCAAAGCCATTTTTATGGGCATGAAAAATCCCCTTGAGAGTAATCTCATGTTTTTTCTTGGCTTCCAAAGTCAGACTACCATCTTCCTCAAAGCGTATCTGGTGCTTTCTTTCCATTAGGGACAAGGTTTTAATCAACTCACGAAAATCCTTGGACTCGTCTTTTCCCAAAGCCTGAGCCAAGTCATTGACAGTCACCTTTCCCTTATCTTGTAAATATTCTTTTATTCTATCTTTCATATTTTCTTTCTAGATTTTTTCTTTTCTTTTACTGTAAAACCTTTTCAAACATCCTTTAAAAATAAAAAGAGGCAAAGACCTAGTCCTGCCCATTATTTTCTTATCTACTTGATAATACCGTCAATGCTAAGGCAATGGCTAGCCAGAAAAAGACTAAAATCCCTGTCAAACGCTGCATTACAGCTTCAAAACCGCGTGCTTTACTGCGTTCAAACAAATCACCTGAGCTGGCATCAAATACATTGCTGGATTGGTTTTTGGTTGGTTGCATGAAAATCGCAATCACAATCACAACAGATAATACTAATAAAATGGTTAATAATAGGTTATACATATCAAACTCCTTAAAATCCTTATTATTTTACCATAAAATCTACTTAGATTCAAGATGTAGGGTTACTTTTCTTTCCTTGGGACAATACTTTAAAACCTCAATCTTGTCTGGATGAGTTTTTGAATTTTTACTGGTTAGGTAATTGATACTGCCACAAGAGGAGCATTTTAGATTAATTTTTACTCGCACTAGATTTCCTTTACTTTTAATAATGTTCGAAATTGAAGCAGGTTAAAGAGGCAACTAAAGGCAACACAAAGGCTTGTCGCATAAAAAACTGCATGGTAGCCAAATTGTCTTGCTACTGCAGAACCTGCCATGGGACCAACGACACCTCCCAGATAAAAGAATACCTGATTAAAGGCAAAGACTCTCGAAATGCCGGCTTTGGGAGTCATTTTGCTGAGAAGGGCATTGACACCAGGTATCAGCGCACCGGTTCCCAAGCCAAAGAGGAAACGATAGAGTCCTAGTTGAAGGGGACTAGAGGCATTGGCACAGAGAAGATAGATGATAACTGAATAAAACTGGGCGACAACCAAGAGACGATGATTGCCCACCTTGTCACCTAGCTTGCCCATAACTCCTGCACTCATCATGCTGGAAAAGCCCATACTGGACACAATCAAACCAGAGACAAAAAGAAGATTCTCTGTCTGCCCTAAGTCACGCACATAAAGAGCCAGAATAGGGCCAATCGATTGGGCTGAAAATTGGATGACAAAACTAGTTAGAAAGAGATTAATCAATAGATATGGATATTTAACTGATGTAAACAATTCCTTTGTTGGAATGGCCTTTTCCTTGGCTACTGGTTGAAAATCTTCCTTGATAAAGCAAATAGTTAAAATAGCGGCTAAGAACAGAAAACTACCAACCAGTAAGAAAACCGTACGAATGCCAAATAATTCTGCGATAAAGCCCCCGATAAAAGGACCAGTTAGAGTACCTGCAACTACGCCTGTAGACAAAGTACCTAAGGCAGAGCCTGATTTCTCCTTGGGAACCTGACTGGCTATCAAGGCTGTTGCATTAGGAACAAAACCCGCAAATACACCATTCAGTAAACGAAGAAAGATTAGCCAATAGATATTTGGGACAAAGGCCAAGCCTCCCATAGTGATAGTCATGGCCAGGCCGGCCCGAATCATCATGGGTTTTCGACCGTATTTGTCAGCAAGGATGCCCCAGATAGGAGAGAAAAGTGCTGCAGAAATGGCAGAGACAGAAATAGCTAAACCTGCATAAAAAGCAGCTTGATCACTCCCTACACCTAAATTTTCCACAAAGATGGGCATAAAAGGCACAACTAAGGAAATACTGGCTCCTGTCAGAAAATTACCAAACCAGGCAATGCGCAGATTATCCTTCCAGTTAATCTCTGTCATCTTGCTGACCTCCCTCAAACAGGGAGACCACCTGAGTGAGAAGCTGTTCCTGATTGCCATTGTTGTCAAGAATATGGCTGGCTAAATCTTTCTTTTTCTCTAAAGGCCACTGGGCTGCCAGACGAGACTCCGCTTCTTCTTTGGACAAGTGGTCTCTTTTCATTAGACGTTCTACTTGGACATCTCGGTCCACATATACCAACCACGTCTCATCAAACCAAGCGCTGTAGTCTTGTTCAAAAAGCAGGGGAATATCCATGAAGAAAATCTCTTCTGTCTGAGCCAACTGGTCTCTCAAAGTAGCCAACTCTTCACGAATAATCTCTCCTTGGATTCGCTTAGACCATTCTTGTTCTTGAGGATTTGAAAAGATGAGCCTAGCTAGGAGAGGGCGATTGAGTTCTCCATTTTCAAGGATTATTTCTTGACCAAAATGCTGGACTAGAGCCTCAAATAGACGACCATCAGGTTTCTGTAGTTGGTGGACGACTGCGTCAGCATCCACCACTTGAAAGCCCTCCTGTCTTAGAAAATTTGTCACGGTTGACTTACCAGAGGCAATTCCCCCAGTGATTCCGATGATTCTTCCCATCAGTCCCTCCTTTGACAGTTTGGACAAAAGTGGGTTCCACGTCCGCCTAGTTGAATTTTCTCAATCACAGTTCCACAGCGTGAGCATTTTTGACCAGCCTTGTCATAGACCTGATGAAAATCCTGCATGGTTCCGTCTTCCCCAAAGGCATTGGTATAGGTCCGAATGGTCGAGCCACCTTTTTCAACAGCCTGTCCCAAAACAGCAATGGTCTGGTCATGAATGGCTGTTACTTCTTCTGCCGTCAAAGTATGAGAAGGTCTTGCTGGATGAATCTGAGCTCGCCAGAGAACCTCATCTACATAGATATTACCAAGGCCAGCTACCAAGGTCTGGTCTAAAAGGTGGGATTTGATAGGCTTTTTAGACTTAGCTAGGGCAGCTTGAAAGACCTGCAAATCAAAGTCTTGTTCGCTTGGTTCAGGTCCTAATTTTTTAGAAATAAAGTAGGCTTGCAAAAGATCAGGCGCCAAGAGTTCCATAGTACCAAACTTGCGTACATCCTCATAAACAAGCGTGCCCTCATCTTCAAACCGGAAGAAAACATGGGCGTGCTTGCGTTCAGGAACCTGGTCCGGATAGTAAAAATACTTGCCCTCCATCCGCAGATGGGAAATCAAGACCTTGTCTGTCAGGTAAAAAAGCAAATATTTTCCACGGCGCCCCATTAACTCAACAACTTGGCCAGGCACTTCCTTTTGAAACTCGTCCAAATCTGTCTTAATCATCTTGGGATAGCGAATTTCTACACTCGAAATCTTCTTTCCCAAAATCAATTTTTCTAATCCACGACGAACGGTTTCAACCTCAGGTAATTCAGGCATAACTCCTCCTTCTCTAAAAACAAGAAGCAGGCTAGTGCCGACCTCTTCTTAATATTCTTTTTCGTTATAGCCAAAGTCAGCCAAATCTAGCTTTTTATCGCGCCAGTTTTTCTTTACCTTGACCCATGTTTCTAGGAAAACCTTGTCTCCTAGCATGAGTTCGATATCACGACGTGCCATACTACCAATTTTCTTAAGCATAGCACCACCTTTACCGATGATAATCCCTTTTTGGCTATCACGTTCGACCATGATAGTTGCTCGAATATGAACCTTGTCTGTATCCTCGTCTCGTTTCATAGAGTCCACCACTACTGCAACTGAGTGTGGAATTTCCTCACGAGTAAGGTGCAATACTTTCTCACGAATCATTTCGGATACCAAGAATCGCTCTGGGTGGTCTGTAATTTGATCCGCTGGGAAATATTGGAAACCTTCCTCAAGATTTTCACTGAGAATATCGATTAAACGTGAGACATTATTCCCCTGAAGGGCCGAAATAGGAACAATTTCCTTGAAATCCATCTGATTACGGAAATCATCAATTTGAGACAATAGCTGGTCAGGATGAACCTTATCAATCTTATTGACCACCAAAATCACAGGAACCTTAGCAGCTTTCAGACGCTCGATAATCATATCGTCCCCCTTACCACGCGCTTCATCAGCTGGAACCATAAAGAGAACTGTATCTACTTCACGGAGAGTGCTGTAGGCGGATTCGACCATGAAATCTCCAAGAGCCGTTTTAGGCTTGTGAATCCCTGGCGTATCAATAAAGACGATTTGTTCCTTATCAGTCGTGTAAATTCCCATAATTTTGTTGCGCGTTGTCTGCGCCTTGTCACTCATGATGGCAATCTTTTGCCCCATAACGTGATTTAAAAAGGTTGACTTCCCAACATTGGGACGTCCTAAAATGGCTACAAAGCCTGATTTAAATGTCATAATTTCCTCTTACTGTTTAAAATAATAAATCCCAGATTCGTGGGAGAAAAATCAATGCGCCTGTTAAGGCTGCGAAAAGAGAGACCACTAATACCGCGCCAGCCGCCATATCCTTGGCATTTTTAGCCAGCATGGAAAAGTGATAGTGACTGGCCAAATCCACCACATTTTCAATAGCAGAATTGATAATTTCAAAAGCTACTACCAAGAAAATGCTCAATAGGAGAAAGAGCCATTCGATTCGTGACACCTGAAAAACTAAACCTGCAAGAATGACTACAAGAGCCGTCACTGCATGTTTTCGCATATTGCGTTCTTCCTTGATTGCAGTCAAAATTCCTGTGAGAGCAAATTCTAAACTAGATATCAGGTCACGATTTTTCCATTTTCGTTTATTGTCTTGTGAGTCCATAGGCTGTCAAAATTTCTTCTTGTAAACCGAACATCTCCGCTTCTTCTTCCGGAGTGTAGTGATCATAGCCATTGATATGTAAAAAGCCGTGTACTGCCAAGAAGCCCATCTCACGCTCAAAGCTGTGACCGTATTCCTCGGCCTGCTCATGAGCCTTATCGATAGAGATGAAAAGTTCCCCAATATAGGCATCAAACTCAGACATCATCTCTGCCAATTCAGGATTTTCAAGCAAATCCTCTTCGTCAAAGGCAATTTCCAACTCTGGTTTATATTCAAGACTGATAACATCTGTCGGGCGGTCCGTGTCACGGTACTCCAGATTGAGTTCATGACTACGCTCATTGGTCACAAAAGTGACTGCCATCTCCTTGTCTTCTTTGCCTAATTTTTGGGCTGCAAATTCCAAAATTTCTTGGGTTTGTTGCAACATTTCTTTTGAAACTTGACCAGTTTCATCTACCATTTCAATATACATGTGCTTCTCGTTTCTCTTTACTTGGCTTTATTATACCACATTTCCATGATTTTATTCTACCTTTTTGATATAATACTATGGAATACAATCACAAGGAGAGAACGATGTCATTTGACGGATTTTTTTTACACCACATGGTTGAGGAATTGCGAAGAGAATTAGTGAATGGTCGCATCCAGAAAATCAATCAACCTTTTGAACAAGAGTTGGTCTTGCAAATTCGCAGCAATCGCCAAAGCCATCGCCTGCTCCTTTCTGCCCATCCAGTTTTTGGACGCATTCAGCTGACCCAAACGACTTTTGAAAATCCAGCCCAACCTTCTACCTTTATCATGGTTTTGAGAAAGTATTTGCAGGGTGCCCTGATTGAGTCGATTGAGCAAGTGGAAAATGACCGTATTGTGGAAATCACCGTTTCCAATAAAAACGAGATTGGAGACCATATCCAGGCTACCTTGATTATCGAAATTATGGGCAAACACAGTAATATTCTACTGGTTGATAAAAGTAGCCACAAAATCCTCGAAGTCATTAAACACGTCGGCTTTTCACAAAATAGCTACCGCACCTTGCTTCCTGGGTCGACCTATATCGCTCCGCCAAGTACGGAATCTCTCAATCCTTTTACGATCAAGGATGAAAAGCTCTTTGAAATCCTACAAACACAGGAAACGACAGCCAAAAACCTTCAAACCCTCTTTCAAGGTCTGGGACGCGATACTGCAAATGAATTGGAAAACATTCTGATTAGTGATAAACTGTCTACTTTCCGTAACTTTTTCAATCAAGAAACCAAACCATGCTTGACTGAGACTTCCTTCAGTCCAGTTCCTTTTGCAAATCAGGTGGGAGAGCCTTTTACTAGTCTTTCTAATTTGCTGGACACCTACTATAAGGACAAGGCTGAACGCGACCGCGTCAAACAGCAAGCCAGTGAACTCATTCGTCGTGTTGAAAATGAACTTCAAAAAAATCGCCATAAGCTGAAAAAACAAGAAAAAGAGTTACTGGCGACAGACAACGCTGAAGAATTTCGCCAAAAAGGGGAATTGCTAACAACCTTCCTCCATCAAGTGCCTAACGACCAAGACCAGGTTATCCTAGACAACTACTATACCAATCTACCTATCACGATTGCACTTGATAAGGCCTTGACTCCCAACCAAAATGCCCAACGCTATTTTAAACGGTATCAGAAACTAAAAGAAGCTGTCAAATACTTGACTGATCTGATTGAGGAAACCAAGGCAACCATTCTCTATCTGGAAAGTGTGGAAACTGTTCTCAACCAAGCTGGACTGGAAGAAATCGCTGAAATCCGTGAAGAATTGATTCAAACTGGTTTTATCCGCAGAAGACAGCGGGAGAAAATCCAGAAACGCAAAAAACCAGAACAGTATCTGGCCAGCGATGGCAAAACCATCATCTATGTCGGCCGAAACAACCTACAAAATGAGGAACTAACCTTTAAAATGGCCCGCAAGGAGGAACTTTGGTTCCATGCCAAGGACATTCCTGGAAGCCATGTTATCATCTCAGGAAATCTTGACCCATCTGATGAAGTCAAAACAGACGCAGCAGAGCTAGCCGCCTACTTCTCTCAAGGTCGCCTGTCAAATCTGGTTCAGGTAGATATGATTGAAGTCAAGAAACTCAACAAACCAACAGGTGGAAAACCCGGTTTTGTAACCTATACCGGACAAAAGACCCTCCGTGTCACACCAGATCCAGAAAAAATCGCATCCATGAAAAAATCCTGATTTACTTGAAATCAGGATTTTTGGCTTGTTTACTTACTAATCATTAAAAATTCTATAGTGAAATGAAATAAAATATGAACAAATAGATTGAGAAAATCAAATTAGTTTCTAACAATATTTTCGAAACAATAATACACTATTCCAGCTTCACTTTCCTATAAAACAGATTAATTACAGTTTACCTCAGAGACTCTTTTACTTCCTTGCGTAGATTTTCTAGACTGCTGATACCATATTTATCCATAACCTTTGGTAAATTTTCGATAATATCAGGACAGGCATATGGATTGGTAAAGTTGGCTGTTCCAACTCCAATGGCAGATGCTCCAGCAATATACATTTCTAGGGCAGCTTCTGCCGAATCTACTCCCCCCATTCCAATGATGGGCAGGTCTGTTGTTTGGGCAACTTGTCGGATGAGTTTGAGGGCTACTGGAAAGACTGCTGGACCAGACATTCCACCTGTTCCATTGGCCAAGATTGGTTTTCTGCTTTTGAGGTCAAAACGCATTCCAACCAGAGTATTAATCATAGTCAAGCCACTTGCTCCCGCATCTTCTGCAGCTTTTGCGACAGTAACGATATCCGTCACACTAGGAGTTAGTTTGACATAAACTGGTACATCAGAGGCTTCCACAGCTGCTTTCACCACATCATAGGCTAAATCTGGATCTTGACCAATCAAGAGTCCATGATTACAGTGATCTACGTTGGGACAAGAAATATTGAGCTCAATAGCCTTCACATTAGCTGCCTTGGAAATACCATGAGAAACAGACGCATACTCTTGTTTTGAAAAACCAGCCACATTAGCAATAATAGGAAGATTTGGATACTCTCTTTCTAGCCAAGGTAACTTTTCAGCCAAAACAACTTCCAAACCAGGATTTTGCAAACCGATTGCATTGAGCATACCAGCGGGTGTCTCTGCCACCCTTGGAGTTGGATTGCCAAAACGGGGTTCAAGAGTTGTCGCTTTGATCATAATAGAACCTAAAAGGTCTAAATCATAGTACTTGGCATACTCTTGTCCAAAACCAAAACAGCCTGATGCTGGAATAATGGGATTTTTCAAATCCAAACCAGGTAGAGAAACTTGTAAACGATTTGTAGTCATAATTTTCTCCTTATAATACAACTGTTCCTGTGCGGAAAACAGGGCCATCTTCACAGACGCGTTGGCTAACCGTCTCGCTTTCTGGTACTTTTAGGACGCACGCATAACAAGCCCCCATCCCACAAGCCATACGAGATTCCAGAGATAGATAGGCTCTAGGGTGGTCATAAAAGGTTTGATTGATATACTTCATCATTCCAGGCGCCCCACATGAGTAAACAGCATCAAACTGACTATCTAAGTCATTGATGACAACGGAAACATTTCCCTTGATGCCATAAGAACCATCATCTGTCGTTACAAAGACCTGACCATATTGAGCCAATTCCTTTTCGAGAATAACAACATCCTTAGTGGCAAAACCAAGAACTGTTACTACTTTCACACCACGCTCATGCAATTCCTTGGCCACCTCAAGCAAGGGCGGAACACCAATCCCACCACCAACAAGGAGTACCTGGCTCTGCTCATCAAGGTCAGACAAGTCAAAACCATTCCCCTGAGGGCCCATCACATCAAGAGTATCTCCCTGACTTAAGGTTGAGAAAATAGCTGTCCCAGCTCCCTCAATCCGATAAATGAGATGACACTGCTTCTTAACCTTATCGATAGACGAAATTGAAATAGGGCGACGCAAAAGATGGGCGTCATCAGGCACACGCAGATGTAAAAATTGGCCTGCTCGCATAGCTTCAACCATTTCTCCTTCTAGGACTAATTCAAAGATTGCTGGTGCGATTTCCTCCTGTGCTACCACCTTCATGGTTTCTAAACGAATTGCACCCAAACGTTTCTTACATGTGGGATTCATGACTTTTCCTCCTTAAATTTTAAGGGGACCAGACAAAGAAAAGACCTTGCTAGTGCAAGGCCTCAGTTAAAATCGTACAACACAAGAGAGCACACTCAAAAAGTCTCCTCTAGAAAATTGCACTATTCTTTTATCTGACACCTTGTGAGTCTCTCTGGACTCCCCTTAAAGGTTAAATTTTTACTAGTATACTCTTTCAGCTAAAAAAAGTCAAGTAGAAAACGAACATTCTACTTGACCTCACGAGATTATTTTTCACGAATGACTTCAACCTTGTAGCCATCAGGGTCTTTGACAAAGTAATAGTTAGGTGCAGTTCCTGGTAGGCCATTTGGCTCAGTAACTTCATAGCCTTTGGCACTGTGCTCTTGATGAAGCGCCTCAAGATCAGGTGTACTGAGAGCGATATGGGCAAATCCATCTCCCACCACATAAGGACCATGATCGTAGTTATAAGTCAACTCCAACTCATAGTCGTCACCCTCAAGTCCTAGATAGACAATTGTGAAGGCATGGTCTGGAAAATCTCTGCGACGCAATTCTTTAAAACCAAATGCATCTTGATAAAATGCGATTGATTTTTCAAGATTTTCTACTCGCAAGCAAGTGTGTAACATTTTTGAAGCCATATTTTCTCCTTTATTTTTAAAAAGACTGGACAATCCTGTTCCAGTCTCATCAGTTATTATTTACCAAGTTTTGCTTTAGCTGCATCTGCAAGAGCTGTGAAAGCTGCTGCATCGTTAACAGCCAAGTCAGCAAGCATTTTACGGTTAACTTCGATCTCAGCCAATTTCAAACCATGCATCAATTGTGAGTATGAAAGTCCGTTCATACGAGCTGCCGCGTTGATACGAGTGATCCACAATTTGCGGAAGTCACGTTTTTTCTGACGACGGTCACGGTATGCATAGTAGTAAGAGTTCATTACTTGTTCTTTTGCAGTACGGAACAAGATGTGTTTAGCTCCATAGTAACCTTTTGCTAATTTAAGAATACGTTTACGACGTTTGCGTGATACAACGCCACCTTTAACACGTGCCATGTTTTATTTCCTCCAAATATTTCCTAGAATTGTTTACTTACAGTCAAACTATTATTTCAAGCGAGTAAGCATTGCTTTGATACGTTTGTAGTCTCCTGAATGCACCATAGATGCTTTACGAAGATGACGACGTTGTTTCTTAGTTTTTCCGTGGAAACGGTGAGAAGTGTAAGCACGGAAACGTTTAAGTCCACCAGAACCTGTACGTTTGAAACGTTTAGCTGATGCGCGGTGTGTTTTTTGTTTTGGCATGATTTTTTCTCCTTTATTTAACTTTCTGACAATTATTTTTTGTCAGTCGCTGGCGCCAATTGCATGAACATTTGACGTCCATCCATTTTAGCACGTTGTTCGATGATGGCAATATCTTGAGTTGCTTCAGCAAACTCGGCTAAAACTTTTGCACCAATCTCTTTATGGGTAATCATACGACCCTTAAAGCGAATAGATACCTTAACTTTATTTCCTTTTTCAAGGAATTTGCGTGCATTGCGAAGTTTTGTATCAAAGTCACCCTTGTCAATAGTTGGACTTAGACGAACTTCTTTCACAGTAACAACACTTTGTTTTTTACGTTGTTCTTTTTGCTTCTTCTGGTACTCAAATTTGAACTTACCGTAGTCCATAATTTTTGCAACAGGCGGTTTGGCTTGGGGTTGAATCAATACTAGGTCAACATTAGCGTTATCAGCCAAAGCTTGCGCTTCACTGAGTGGCTTGATGCCTAGCTGTTCTCCTTCAAGACCAATCAAGCGAACTTCACGTACACGAATCTCATCATTGATGAATAAGTCTTGCTTTGCTATGGTTTTCACCTCTTTTGTTTTATTAGAGAAAAACAATAGCGGACTCGTAAATATACAAGCCCGCACGTTATGATAGCGTTTCTTAGAAACTTTTCATCCGTAGGGCCAGGCAACTTAATGTCACAAGGCGAGAAGCTCTCACTTCTGCTTTTCTCAACTTTTATATGATACCAAGTTTTCTAGCCCTTGTCAAGATAAAAAGTTATTTTTTTGAAAAGTTTGTGTTCATTAACTAACTGTTTCGATTTTCCAACTATTCCACCCTTTAAAGCGTATAGCTCCTTGCTGGTCAGTTCGGTAAACTTTGCTATTGATACCTTGCAGTCGTGTCAAGGTTTCCTGATGGGGTAGTTTGATTCGATTACTCTTTCCAACTGAGATGAGGGCAATCTCTGGTTTGAGTTGTTCTAAAAAGGCTGAACTTGATGAGTTTTTAGAGCCATGTTGGCCAGCTTTCAAGACATCAACTTTCAAGTCTGGATAGTGCTTCAGCATGTCCTTCTCTCCTTTCTCCTCCATATTTCCTGTAAAAAGAAAGTTCTTATCCAGTAGTTTTCCATACAGAACTAGGGAGTCTTCATGATCTCCATCTCCAATTTTCCTTGGAAATAGGACTTCTAACTGACTTCCGAAAATTGGCAAGTTCTCTCCTACTGTCACACTACGCACCTTGGTTTGAGTCGCCTGTAGTTCTGCCACAAATTCCTTCTGTTTCAAACTGCCTTTTGATACTAAAATCTCTCCGACATGAAAAGACTTGGTCACCTCCAACAAATCTCCAACATGTTCCTTGTCCGTATTGGTTAAAATCAGCTGATCAATCTTAGATATTCCTCGACTTTTAAGATAGGGGATTAAGGTTCGCTGGGCATTGCTGGTCATCGTCTTTTTTTGCCATTTTTCTATTTTCTTATCAGATTCTGCCTTGCCACCGACATCTATGAGAATGGTCTTACCGGTTACATCCCGTAGGAAAATACTCTCACCTTGCCCAACATCTAGCATGGTAATTTCATTTTCCAGTGGATGCTTGGTCAGAAGAAAGAGCCCTGTAATCAATAAGGTCAACACTGCTAGCCTTTTAATGTTTTTCCTCAAATCATAGACCAAAGCCAAGGAAATTAACAATAAGATTAAAAGCCATGCATTGGGTTGTCCAAAGACCAGAGGTCTACTTGTCACCTGCGATACCAAGCGAATAATCCCCTCCAACCACTCAAAAATAAAATTCAGCTGAATGACTGGATAGAGAAAGGAAAGTGCAAATAAGATGGACAAGAGCGGTAAGAAGACCAAGTCAAATAGAAAGGAAAAGACAAAGGTCAAGAGGATGGACAATGGCTGAAATTCTGCAAAATAGAAAGATAAAATGGGCAATATTCCCAAGGAAATGACTAGACTTTCTCTAGCAACAGCCTTAAGCCCCTCCCCTTCTTTGCTGGTCATGGTCAAGATAAAAGCATAAGCGCAGGACAAGACTCCTCCTGCTGTCAGGAAAAAATTGGGCATGATGATAAAGAGAACAAGAACCGTCAAGGCAAAATTATCCAATCCCTTTACACCATGTTGAGCCAGTAACTTTTGCAAGAGACTACGAATGACCGAAGCTGAAAATCCTGTCAGACCAGCATAGAGAAGGGAAAAGGGATAAGTCAGCCACTTCAACTTTTCTTTGGTCAAGCCCAATCGCAAGAGAAGTTTCTTAAATCCGTCCATGAAAAACCCTACCTGCATACCCGACAAGGCAAAAAGATGGATAATTCCTAGACTAGAATAAAGCTCATTCATCTCCTCAAAGTCGGTGTCCAGATGTCCTAGTAAGAGTCCTGTCATGTAGTTCCGCATAGGATCTGGAAAATGTTTCTTAATCCAAACCACAGCCTTTCGACGTAAACTTGACAGATTTTCACCTATATCCCAACTGCCAACTTTTTGAAGCGACTGGATTCTTTTGATATTGAGAGTCTGGTAAATTCCCTGAGTCTTCAGATAGGATTGGTAGTCAAAACCACCAAAATTTCTCTGCCCTTCTGGCTCCGAAAGCTTTCCTTCTAGTTCCAAGTCATGAAGGGCTGTTAAAGATTGAAAGGCTTCTTTCTCCTCCTCGGATTGGAGTTTATAATAGACTTGAAAAATGCGTCCATGAGACTTACCACGAAAGGACAGACTATCACCATTGACCTTAATAGTGTCAGGCAAAATCCGTAGCCTTTCAACAGAATCCACCAAATTTTGACTCACTCGACTCTGTTGCCAATTTTGAAACAGAAACCAAAAGCCAAAGACTCCACAAATTATTAGAACTTTACTAGCAGATTTCCAAGCAAATTGGAAAAAAAGACAGATTAGCAGAAAAACGAAACCCAACAAAGCAAGATAGGATGCTGAGAAAATAGCGTAGTAAAGCCAAAGCAATAGAAAACTCAGATAGATTAGGGGAAGGGGGAAATTCTTAATCCACTGTAACATAGTCTTTTAACTTTTCTATGGTCTTGGCACCAATGCCAGAGACCTTCTTAAGTTCATCAACCGACTTGAATTTCCCATTTGCTTCACGATGGTCGATAATATCCTGAGCACGTTTTCCTCCCAAGCCTTTGACCTGCTTGAGTTCTTCCAGACTGGCCTTGTTGAGATTGATTTTCTTTTCCTTGTTCGTTGAAGAAGCCGTCCCAGAACCAGTCTGTTGACTAGCTGCTTCTTCCCCCTTAGTTGGAATGTAAACCAGAGCCTCATCACTGACTTTCTGAGCTAGATTGATCGACTTGCTGTCTGCTTGCTCTGTCAAGCCACCAGCCTTTTGAACCGCATCATTAACTCGACTACCTACTGGCAAGTCATAAATACCTGGCGATTTAACAGCACCCTTCACATCTACTGTGATTAAATCTTGTTCAACCGATTCTTCCTTTACTTCCTTTTCGGTCGATGAATCCTTGGAAACAGCTACAACTTCTGCCTGCAAATTCGTTTCCTTGACAGGTGTTTGTGAATCTGGCTTTAGCAGGAAAAATCCGCCTACAAGCAAGCCCAGACCAGTACAGATGACAATGATTTTATACTCTTTGATTTTCTCGATAATTGATTCCATATTTTTCTCCTCTCTTAGATTATTCGTAAGAGGAAGAAAAAACAGTTGAAAATTTCTTCTCAACTGCTTATTTATTTGCAAAATAGTCTTCCTTGGTCAAGACATAATGAACTCTTGTCACGATTCGGCCTTCTTCATTCTGGTCCATACAAGCATAAGCTTCTTCGTGAGAAAAATGCATTCCTGATTTCTCCATGACCTTTCCTGACGCGGGATTAGCCTTATCGTGAAGGGCAGTCAACTTATTCATCCCTATCTTCTCAAAAGCTAGCTCAATTACGGCACGATTGGCTTCTGTCGTTAATCCTTGATTCCAATACTTTTTATTGATAATGTAGCCAATAGCTGCCTTCTTAAGAGCAGGATCAATCTTGTGCAAATCAATGGTTCCGATAAATTTGCCATTGCTTTTTAGTTCTATTCCCCAGCGTCCCAAGGGGATTGGCCAAGTAGAACTGAGCAATATTATTCTTGGTTTCTTCCAAGCTTTGATTGGTTGGAAAAGTGTAACGCGTATTTTCTCTGTCCGAGGCATAGTCAAACATTGCTTCCGCATCATCCAAGGTTACAGGTCTAAGCAATAAACGCTCTGTCTCCATTATTGGATACTGGGATAGTTTTAAAAAGATTGATTCCATACTTCTCCTCCATTTAAAAATATTTTCTACCAGTCTAGCATAAAAAATAAATTACAACAAATTTTTCTTGCTTTTTAAAGCGGTTTCATATAGAATAAAATCATCACCTTATTTTATAGATAATGTGATAAATCATTTACAACCCGTCAATAGAAAGGGAGTTTTTCTCTATGTTAATCGGAATTCCAAAAGAAATTAAGAATAATGAAAACCGTGTTGCCCTAACACCTGCTGGTGTCCACAGCTTAGTCGGCCGTGGTCATCGCGTCCTTATCGAAACAAATGCTGGTCTCGGATCTGGCTTTACTGATACTGACTATCAAAAGCAAGGAGCTGAGATTGTCGCTACTGCTGGTGAAGCCTGGGCTGCAGAGTTAGTCGTGAAAGTAAAAGAACCATTAACTTCTGAATATGGTTACTTACGTGACGACCTGCTTCTCTTCACCTACTTGCACATGGCCGCTGCTCCAGAATTAGCAGATGCTATGTTGGAAGCAAAAACAACTGGGATTGCCTATGAAACTGTCCGTGATTCCCAAGGTCAATTACCACTCCTCGTACCTATGAGTGAGGTTGCAGGCCGTATGGCAGTCCAAATCGGGGCTCATTTCCTAACTAAGCAGGCAGGAGGTTCTGGTGTCTTACTGGGTGGTGTGCCGGGTGTACCTAAAGGGAAAGTAACCATCATCGGTGGCGGTGTCGTAGGGACCCATGCTGCTCGAATTGCGCTTGGTCTTGGTGCACAAGTAACCATCCTTGATATCAGTGCTAAACGTCTCTCCGTTTTAGAGGAGGTCTTTGGTCACCAAATTCAAACTCTCATGTCCAATTCATTTAACATCGAAGCCAGTGTGAGAGATGCGGATGTAGTGATTGGAGCGGTTCTCATCCCTGGTGCCAAAGCTCCGAAACTGGTGACTGATGAGATGGTCAAGCAAATGCGTCCAGGATCAGTCATCGTTGACGTTGCTGTTGACCAAGGTGGTGTTATCGAGACAGCTGACCGTGTGACAACGCACGATGAGCCTGTATATGAAAAACACGGTGTTCTCCACTATGCCGTTGCCAACATCCCTGGTGCGGTTGCTCGCACTTCTACCATTGCCCTAACTAATGTCACTCTTCCTTATATCGAAGCTTTGGCTGGTAAAGGTTTTGTACAAGCAATCTCTGAGGATGAGGGCTTGCGCCAAGGTGTTACTACTTATCAAGGTTACTTAACCAGTCTTCCAGTAGCCCAAGGTCTCGATAAAAAACATACTCCAATTGATGAACTAATCTAAAAAATCTAATTATCAGATAAAAGAAAGAGCAATTCCACCTGAACTGCTCTTTTTTGCTATTCTGTTTCTTCTTGGACTTCTTCACTCTCTTCTTTTTTAATTGGAGCTGGTTCATAAGCTCGAATAATCTGAGCGACAACTGGATGGCGAACCACATCCTTAGCTGAAAAATGAACAAAGTCAATCTGGTGAATGTTCTTGAGCTTTTCTTGGGCATCAATCAAACCGGACTTGACGTTACGCGGAAGGTCAATCTGACTGATATCTCCATTGACAATCATCTTAGAATTAAAGCCTAAACGAGTCAAGAACATCTTCATCTGCATGATGGTCGTATTTTGCGCCTCATCGAGAATGACAAAGGCATCATCCAAGGTTCGTCCACGCATGTAGGCAAGAGGTGCAATCTCGATAATTTCACGCTCCATGAGACGAGTTGTTTGGTCTTTCCCCAGAATCTGATACAAGGCATCATAAACAGGTCTAAGGTAAGGATCTACCTTCTCCTTAAGATCACCCGGAAGAAAACCTAGACTCTCGCCTGCTTCCACCGCTGGACGTGTCAGGATAATCCGCTTAACCTGACCACGTTTAAGAGCTGTCACAGCCAAGGTCACTGCAAGGAAGGTCTTCCCTGTCCCTGCAGGTCCGATTCCAAAGGTCACATCATGCTGTTTGACACTATCCACATAAAGTTTTTGACCTAAGGTTTTGACACGAATCGGTTTCCCAGTATTATCCTTGATGATTTCTTCTTCATAAAGGGCGACAAACTTGTCGATTTCATCGTTTTTGACCATGCTAATCGCAGTCACCACATCTGGCGTACCGACAGTCATCCCACGATTTACCAAGACCATGAGGGCTTGAATAACCTGACGAGCTTCCTCACAAGCAGTCTCCTCTCCCAAAACCTGGACAATCTCCGTACGAGCATGAATCACCACATCAAGCTCTTCTTCCATCAAACGAAGATGGCGTTCATTGGAACCAAAAAGATGAAACAGGTCATCTGGATGACTCAATTGAATGTCTATTGAATGTTCCTTCAAATAAAGAACCTCTCTAATCCTTTTATTTCTTTTTATTATAGCAAAGGGGCGGAGAAATTACTAGCCCAAACCCAGTGAATCATGCTAGTGTTCTAAGTATTCTTGCCAGATGGCGTCAAAGTCTCCTAGGTTAAAAGAGAAACTGGCATGCTCCTCTAAAAAGCGACTAACCTCATCAAAATCATCTGTGTGTTTTGGGAAGGCTGACTCTTCAAAAGCGAGGTCTGCCAAAATTGCTTTGGGGCTGTTACTTTTAGGGTTGCGCTCGGTCATGAGCCAAGTGTAAAATGATTTTCTCATATGTCTCCCTAAATCAACTCTATCCCAAACTGGT
This sequence comes from Streptococcus sp. 714, assembly GCF_013277115.1. Classification (GTDB taxonomy): domain Bacteria; phylum Bacillota; class Bacilli; order Lactobacillales; family Streptococcaceae; genus Streptococcus. The sequence goes on along the minus strand of NZ_VMMH01000028.1, from coordinate 19,208 downwards.
CTTGCTTGATTTTACCAGCCTTCATCAAGCCTCCAAGTGCTTTCTTGAACTGACCTTTAGAAATACCAAAGGTAGCCTTGATGTCGTCTGGAGATGACTTGTCATTTAAGGTCATGAAACCGCCATTGCTTTCCAAATACGTCAAAATCATCTGAGCATCATTTTCCAACATCTCAAAAGAACGTGGTTTAAGGGAAAGGTTCAAGGTACGGTCCACTTCACGGAAACCAATAACACGCGCTTCTAAGACTTGCCCCAAACGTGGCTCTGCATAGCGTTCGCTAGGATGAATAAAGCCAAGCATGTTATTTTCTGGCAGATAAACAAAAGTTCCTGACAGCTTGAGACGGTATACAATGGCTGGCCAGTTTTGGTTCTGCATGTTGTTGTAGGCAGGACGAGCCAGACGTTGGAAGTCTTCTTGATAAGCCAAGAGTCCCCAGATACGGTCTTTCTTGTCCACTTCAAGACGGATGTAGAGTTGGTCACCCTTCTTAGGCCAGAGTTCCTTGAGCTCAGGGAGAATATCGAGTGACACAACGATTTCTTTATCAGGAAGGCCTGTATCCACAAAGATACCCAAGTCTTTACGAACTTCCGTTACAATTCCCCAACCAAATTGGTCCTGAGTGGCAGTCACTTCTATGGTTGTCAGGCGGAGTTTTTGCTTCATATCCGTGTAGGCAAAACCTTTGACCGTATCCCCTACTGTATGTTGACCTTCTTCCTTAGCAAGAGCATAGGTTTGACCATCCTTTTGCACAAAGTAAAATCGGTCATTTTCATCGATGATCAGTCCAACGATAAAACTTGCAAGATTTGTATTCATATTTCCTTCTTTCGAATAAAACTCAGCCAGCAATGCCAACTGAGTTTTTCTGTTTATTTTTAGACTTCCAAAAGTTCTTTCTCTTTGTTGGCAGTCATGTCGTCGATGTGTTTAACAGCATCGTCTGTTACTTTTTGAATGTCTTTTTCAAGAGTCTTCAATTCGTCTTCAGTGATTTCTTTTGCTTTCTCTTGTTTCTTAGCTTCGTCCATAGCATCGCGACGGATATTGCGGACAGCCACTTTAGCATTTTCGCCGACCTTCTTCACTTCTTTAGCAAGGTCACGACGAGTTTCTTCTGTAAGAGCAGGGATAACCAAACGAATCACAGAACCATCATTCGCTGGTGTGATACCAAGATCAGAAGCGTTCAAGGCACGTTCGATGTCTTTCAATGAAGACTTGTCAAATGGTGTGACCAACAAAACACGCGCTTCTGGAATCGTAATTGAAGCGATTTGGTTAAGAGGAGTTTCGACTCCATAGTATTCTACATGTACACGGTCAAGCAAGCTTGCATTGGCACGACCTGCACGGATACCACCAAATTCACGAGCAAGTGATTGGTGAGACTGGGTCATTCTCTCTTTAGCTTTTTCAATAATTGCGTTAGCCATAATCTTTCTTATTCCTTTTCTTCGATATTATTTGAAACTGTTGTTCCGATATTTTCACCAAATACGACACGTTTGATGTTGCCTGGTTGGTTCATGTTAAAGACAACCAAGTCAATGTCGTTATCCATTGAGAGGGTTGAAGCTGTTGAATCCATAATACGAAGACCTTTATTGATAACGTCACGGTGAGTCAATTCTTCAAACTTAACGGCTGTCTTGTCTTTCTTAGGATCGGCATTGTAAACACCGTCGACGCCATTTTTAGCCATAAGGATGGCATCTGCTTCGATTTCAGCTGCACGAAGAGCCGCTGTTGTATCTGTTGAGAAGTAAGGTGAACCAATTCCGGCACCAAAGATAACGATACGACCTTTTTCAAGGTGACGAAGGGCACGTCCACGTACGTAAGGCTCTGCAACTTGTTGCATTGCAATGGCTGTTTGCACACGCGTATCGACACCAACTTGTTGCAATGAATCTGCCATCACAAGAGCATTCATAACAGTCCCAAGCATTCCTGTGTAATCTGCCTGAACGCGGTCCATACCTGCTTCTGCAGCAGGTTCTCCACGCCAGAGATTTCCTCCACCGATAACAAGGGCAATTTCGATACCTAAGCTATGAACTTCTTGAATCTCTTTTGCGATTGTTTGAACTGTTTGGATATCAATCCCTACGCCACGTTCACCGGCAAGGGCTTCACCTGATAACTTGATTAAAATACGTTTATACTTGGGATTCGCCATTTTCACTCTCCTTTTTTTATCCTACCTATTTTATCACAATTTCTAAGATTTTTATAGTATCATGAGCAATTCTTTGAAAAAAATTAGACCGTTAAAAATTCCTCTAAGTCGGCAAGGGCACGCTCTGCAATTTTTTCATAACGAGCCTTCTTATCACGGATACGCTCGCCTTCCAACTCCTTGATAATCCCAAAATTGACATTCATTGGTTGGAAATGTTTGCTGTCAGCATGGGTGATGTAATGAGCCAGACTACCAATCGCTGTTGTCTCTGGGAAGATAGCTTCACTTTCTCCCTTGAAAAGACGAGCCGCGTTAATTCCCGCAACTAATCCTGAAGCCGCTGATTCAACATAGCCCTCTACACCCGTCATCTGACCAGCAAAGAAGAGGTTTGGCTGTTTCTTAGAACGGTAGGTCTGTTCAAGAAGATTCGGTGAATCCATGTAAGAATTGCGGTGCATAACACCATAACGAACAAACTCTGCATTTTCAAGGCCTGGAATCATTTGGAAGACACGCTTTTGCTCTCCCCATTTGAGGTGGGTCTGGAAACCGACAATATTGTAGAGGCTCCCAGCCGCATTATCCTGACGAAGCTGAACCACCGCATAAGGTGTTTTGAATTCTCCATCACGAGGGCCTGTATAATCGTCTGGATACTCCAGACCGACTGGTTTCATAGGGCCATAAAGCATGGTTTTAATGCCACGTTTGGCCATGACTTCGATTGGCATACATCCTTCAAAATACTTTTCTTTTTCAAAGGAATTGAGCGGTGCTTCTTCAGCATTGACCAAGGCTTCATGGAAATCCATAAACTCTTGCTTGGTCATGGGAGAGTTGAGATAAGCAGCTTCTCCCTTATCATAACGAGACTTGAGATAGACCTTGCTCATATCGATAGTGTTGACATCGATAATAGGCGCTGCTGCATCGTAGAAATAGAAGCCATCGCCGTCATTGAGGGCATGAATCTTTTCAGCCAGAGCATCGCTAGTCAAAGGACCAGTAGCGACCACAGTAATAACGTCAGTTGGTAATTCTGTAATTTCATCACGAACCACCTCAATCAAGGGATGATTAGCCACTTTTTCGGTCACCATTTGAGAGAAACCATCGCGGTCCACCGCAAGGGCTCCTCCTGCAGGAACACGGGTTGCTTCAGCAGATTCTAAGATAAGAGAACCTAGGCGACGCATTTCTTCCTTGAGAAGTCCTACAGCATTTGTCAGAGCATCCCCACGTAGGGAATTGGAACAAACTAACTCAGCAAAATTGTCTGTTTTGTGCTGGGGAGTCGACTTGACACCACGCATTTCATAGAGTTTAACTGGAATACCACGTTCTGCGATTTGGTAGGCTGCTTCAGAACCTGCCAAACCAGCACCGATAACATTGATATAAGATTGAGACACGACACTAATACCTCTTTGGGAGTGTGAAGACAAGATTCACATTGAAAAAGCCAACCGAACTTACTCGCTTTCGAATTTCTTGGCTCAGGCTGAAAAAGTCCACAGGACTTACTTCGCTTTCGAATTTCCTGACTCAGGCTGAAAAAGTCCCCCAGACTTTTTCACTCCCACAAATCTTTCTATTTTTTTCTTCTACTAGTATAACAAAAAAAGGGAAGAAGGCAAACTTCCCTGTTTAGTCATTTTCTTGATTTTCTTCCCAGTCGTGGTAGGCAGCGTATAGCTGACTTTTATTCCACTGGTAAATCTTAGCGACTTCCTTAATAGCTTGATTTTTCTTCATGCCTTGCTGGATACGGGCTTGGATTTCTAAGAACAAGTCTTCCTCATCTTTTTCCTCCACATCCTGACTGGCACCTTCCACGATGAGAAGGCATTCACCCTTTAGAGGCGTTTCAGCGATACTTTCCAGCAATTCAGAGATATTTCCTCTTTGGTATTCTTCGTAAATCTTTGTCAATTCTCTAACCAAGACGACCGAGCGGTCGCCATAAACTACTAGCATATTTTCCAACGTATCTGCTACACGATGGGGCGATTCATAGAAAATCTGAGTCTCAGGATAGTCTTTTTTCGAGTCGAAAAATTGCTTTTGCTGGCCTGATTTTCTGGGTAAAAAGCCGTAAAAAATATGTGGCTGTGGCGCTAAACCGCTAGCAATCAAGGCAGAAATTCCTGCAGAGGCACCTGGAACAGTGACAACCGCAATTTCTTCTTCAATGGCTGCCTTAACTAAATCGTGACCAGGGTCTGAGATGCTAGGCAGACCCGCGTCGGAAACTTGAGCAATACTTTGCCCTGCTTTCAAGAAACTAATCAAATCAGGAATTTTTTCCTTAGCATTGTGCTCATGAAAACTGATCTGCTTGGTCGAAATGTCAAAATGCTTGAGCAAAAGACCTGTATTGCGCGTATCCTCAGCCGCAATCCAGTCCACTTCTTTCAAGGTCTGGATGGCACGAAAGGTCATATCATCTAGATTGCCAATCGGCGTTGCCACTAGATACAGCTTGCCATAGGGAGACTGCCCCTTAAAACTTTTTTGAATCTGCATGCTTACTCCCTGTATAACAACTCATCACAGAACATACATTCTTCGTCCTGCTCTCGACGTTGTCCATAAAAATCATTACATACGTGAAATCCATCACGGTAAATGCGACGGACACTTTCACGAACATGCTTGGCCTTGACAGGAGCATCTGCCTCCACCTCACCCAAGCGTTCGCGCAACTTACTATTTTCCAAGCGAAGAGCTGTATTTTCCTCTACCAGGCTCTTGAGATTTTTCTTGATAGCTTCCACATCGGCCAAGGTCACCAATAACTGTTGGGAAAAATCATCCAGCGCGTCAAATAATTCTTTTTTGTCCATAAAACAGCCCTTTCCTTTCTTTATCGTTCATTTTTGAGTTTATATTTCTTTCAAGATCAGATATTCCATGGCATTTTGAAAGCTGACATTAGCTTGCCACATTTTTCTAGCTTCTAACAAATCTTGTAGAATCACCCTTACTCTTGCTTGCAGAAGGTCCTGCCCACAGAGGACTTCGAGAATCCGTAAGACCTGATCTTGTTTTTCCTTGTCATCTGCCAAGTTGGCTAATTTAGCAACCTGCAGATAACTTTCTTTTTTCTTAGCTAATAACCAGGTCAGCAGGCGTTCACTTTCATCGATCAAGGTCCAAAAACTTGCCTGATTAGCCAACTTTTCTGCTTCAGCTCGCGATTGACTAAACTGAGCTAAGAGAGTCGCTTTTTTCTTAACCAGCCCCATTTGTTCTAAGAATAATATGAGTTTTTCTTCTTGCTTTTTAAAGTGAAAAATCTGGGTCCGACTACGGATGGTCGGCAAGATCTTTTCCTCATCGCTGGTCAAGAAGAAAATATAAACCTCACTCTGGGGTTCTTCGATGACCTTGAGCAGAGAGTTAGCTGCGTTAGGATGCATTTTCTCAGCTTGCTCGATAATAAAGACCTGTTGCTGACTTTCAATCCCTGCTTGCGAAAACTGACCCACCAATTCCCGAATCCGTTCTGTCTTGATAACCTGATTGACTGGCTTAATCAAGGTGACATCGGGAAACTCTTCCTGTTCAATCAACTTGCAGTTTCGGCATTTCTCACATGGTAAAACGCCTACCTTATCTGTACAAAAGAGGCTCTTAGCCAAAAACTGCGCCATTTCTAAGCTTCCAAAGAAACCTGAAAAGAGGTAGGCATGATTGAGCTGGTCTTGTTCTAGGATACGAACAAAGCGGTCAAATTGGTCTGGTTGGCAAGCCTTTAGTTGATCTTGTTTCATTTAGCCAAGCCCATTCTGTCAAACAAGATATCCTTGGTAGTTTCCACAACTTGTTCCAAAGGGAGACTAGCATCAATCTTGACAATGCGATTTCCTTCTTTGTCCAGAAGAGAAAGGTAACCTTGACGAACTTTTTTATGCAAGTCCAAACCTTCCAAGTCCAGACGATTGACCTCACGATCACTATTAGCAGCAATGCGAGCCAGCCCCTCTTCCACCTCAATGTCAAAATAGAGTGTCAAATCGGGTTTAAGGCCATCTGTCGCAAAGTAATTGAGCCAATCAATGGCATCGATATCCAAGCCACGGCCAAATCCCTGATAGGCAACAGAACTATCGATGAAACGATCCATAATGACCAATTGACCAGCGTCAAGTGCAGGAAGAACTTTTTCCACCAAGTGCTGTCTGCGACTGGCAATATAGAGAAGGAGTTCAGTCTTCGCATCCATCTGAGTATGACTTGGGTCCAAAATCACTTCCCGAATCTTCTCTCCAATCAAGACTCCGCCTGGCTCACGGGTCGTCAGCACCTCTACTCCGTTTTCCTCTAAAATTGGTAGCAGAGCCTCTAAAACACTGGTCTTTCCTGCTCCCTCTGGTCCCTCAAGAGAGACTAAAAATCCTTTTGACATGTCTAACTCATTTCTTTTTTACTACTTCTATTCTATCAAAAAAATAGGGGTTTGTGACAATCTTTTTGTCTTCTCATTTCAACCACCATAAAAGAGGCAGTCAAAGCCACCTCTTATTTACCCAGTTTTTTAGTTCGTTTGTAGGCTTTTTTGACTGCCTCCATAACGGTTCCTCTAAAGGCATGTGCTTCTAAGCTTGCTACACCAGCGATAGTCGAACCGCCTGGGCTGCATACTTGGTCTTTCAAAACTCCAGGATGTTGCTGGCTTTCTAAGACCAATTGCCCAGCTCCTACCACAGTTTGAGCCGCCATTTTCAATGCCGTTTCTCTTGGCAATCCAGTCTGAACACCTGCATCTGCCAAGGCCTCGATAAAGAGATAGACAAAGGCTGGTCCACAACCTGCAAGACCCGTTGCAGCATCGATTAACCCTTCACTGATTTCAAACAATAAACCAGCATGTTGTAAAAGTTGACAAAAGACTTCCTTATCATCTACTTGGCAGTTAGCTGACAAGGCATAACTAATCACTCCTTGTCCGATAGAAGCAGGTGTATTTGGCATCATACGAATAATTCGGTGTTGACTTGGAATAAGACTCGCTAGTTTTTCTAAAGTCAATCCAGCTGCCATGGAAATCAAAAGAAGACTTTCTCGTTTTTCAAGGATGGTCTGGTATTGAGAAAGCAGTTCAGAAAACTGAGCAGGCTTAACTCCTAAAAAAATCACATCTGCTTCTGCAAAGATTTCTTCATTGCTAGAAGCTTGGCCTCCATAACTAGCGATAAAAGTATCAACCTTATCATGACTTAGATTAGAAAGAAGAATCGTGTCAGTGTTTCTAGCTTGCCAAACAGCCTTGGCCAAACTAGCACCCATATTCCCCAAACCGATAAATCCAATCTTCATTTTTTACTCCCTTATCTGTCCATCACCAGCAACTACATACTTGTAACTGGTTAATTCTTTTAAACCCATTGGTCCACGTGCATGGAGTTTCTGAGTAGAAATCCCCATTTCACACCCAAGACCAAATTGGCCACCATCTGTAAAACGAGTTGAAGCATTGATATAGACTGCTGCAGAGTCCACTTGATCTGTAAAGGAAGCTGCAGCCTCAGCATTTTCAGTCACAATGGCATCCGAATGATGGGTACTGTGTGCTTCGATATGCGCAACCGCTTCTTCTAAACTGCTCACTACTTTAACAGCTAGGACATAGTCTAAAAACTCAGTGTCAAAGTCTTGAGCTTCAGCTGCTTGGCCAGATACAAACTGACTAGCCTTCTCATCCAAACGGAATTGAATTGGTTTCAGTCCAGCTTCTTTTCGCTCTTCAACTAGCACTTTCTCCAATTGAGGAAGGAAGCTCGCTGCCTTGTCTTCATGAACCAGCAGAACCTCCATGGCATTACATACAGAAGGACGACTAGTTTTGGCATTGTTGATGATAGACAGCGCCTTGTCTTCGTCTGCATCCTTATCGACATAAACATGAACAATTCCAGTTCCTGTCTCGATAACTGGTACAATAGCATTTTCAACCACTGCATTGATCAAGCCAGCCCCTCCACGAGGAATGAGAAGGTCTAGATATCCCTTGGCCTTCATCATAGCATAGCTACTTTCACGGCTGGTATCTTCCACCAGTTGAATCACATCTGGATGAATGGTCGTTGTCTCCAAGCCCTTCTTCAAGGTTGTGACAATGGCATGAGCTGTTTGGTAGGCATCCTTCCCACTACGAAGAACAACTGCATTTCCACTCTTGAGAGCCAAAGCAGCCGCGTCAGACGTCACATTTGGACGGCTTTCATAGATAATACCGATGACGCCCATAGCCACCCGTTTCTTGGTAATAAGCAAGCCATTTTCAAGCTTACTCGTTTCTAAAACTTCACCGATTGGATCTGGTAAAGCAACCACTTCACGAATCCCAGTTGCCATTGCTTCTATGCGCCCTGCATCCAAATAAAGACGATCCAGCATCACATCTGAGATTTTGCCCTTAGCAGCTTCCATATCAAGTGCATTGGCTGCTAAAATTTCCTCAGTAGCTGCTAATAAGTGATCAGCCATGGCTAGCAAGGCTTGGTTTTTCACCTCTTCACTAGCTGTGTTGATCGATTTTTTAACAGCCTGTACCTGTTCAAATTGTTCTTGTGTACTTACCATAGTTTACCTCTAAAATTCTGTAAAGAGTAGTTGGATTTCAGGAGTAATGGAAATCCAATCGTCACGGTGAATCAAGACACCCTTGGCTTTTTGAGAACGCAACATATCCTCCAAAGCAGATGCTCCAAATTGCACGCGTCCTTTTCCAAGTGATTTTCCACTTTCCTTGTCAAATACTGTCACAATATCACCGTAAGAAAAGGCTCCTTCTGCTTCAACAATACCAGATAAGAGAAGACTCTTTCCATGTTGAGAGAGAGCTTCAGCAGCCCCTTTATCAACCCAAATAGAACCTTGACTCTGAGCATAAAAGGCCAGCCATTGTTTCTGTGTTCGAAGTCCCTTCTCTTGCGCAACAAAGTAGGAACCATCCTTGGTCTCCTCAGCCGCCTCAAGCATGGCATCTGACTTCAAGGATGAGCAGATATAAACAGGAACTCCTGATTCTGTCGCAATAGTTGCAGCCTTGATTTTTGTTAACATGCCCCCAGTTCCATTTGACGAGCCAGCTCCACCAGCCATATCGATAATCTCACGATTGATGGTCTCAATTTTCTCCAATCGTTTGGCTTTTGGATCTGAATTAGGATTTCCAGTATAGAGACCGTCCACATCTGTCAAGAGAACCAAAAGATCTGCTTGGACCATGGCCGCTACCTGGGCACTAAGAGTGTCATTGTCACCCACCTTGAGCTCATCAATGACGACACTGTCATTCTCGTTGATGATAGGAATCGCCCCACGGCTAAGTAGAACTGACAAAGCCTGATGGGCATTTTTATAACGGCGCTTATCCACAAAGTCATCCTGGGTCAGCAAAATTTGTGCAGAAACGATTTGGCGCAAGAGAAGATTGGTTGTGTATTCTTCCAACAAAAGCCCTTGTCCTACCGCTGCTGAAGCCTGCTTATCAGCAATCTTAGTCGGACGCTTTTTAAATCCTAAGGCTCCAAAACCAGCCGCAATGGCACCTGATGACACCAAAATCAATTCATGACCAGCCTCGTGCAACATAGCCAACTGCTGGGTAATAGCCTTTACCTTACTACGTGATAAACTTCCATCCTCATTCGTCAGAGAAGAAGTCCCCACCTTAAAGACAATCCGTTTGTATTTCATAGTCTCACTCCGATTCTTCATATTTATCCATTATAACATGAATGACAGGAAATAGAAAAGAGTTGATAGGAAAAAGAAGGCCCTAAAACCTTCTTTTTTACTACTGTTCTGATTCCGATTTGTTTGCACTCGTTTCAGAGCTTTGCGAAATTACTGAAGTCAAATCTTGACTAGTTGAAGAATTTGTAATACTTTCGTGTTGACTCGTTTCTTTATTTTCAAGATCTTTTTTCACTACTTCTTTCGATTCTTTTATTTCTGAGTTACTTGTATCTCTAGTTGTAGCAGATTTCTCGACCGGAACATCCACTAACCAGGCTCCACTTGAATCAACAGTATAGCCTTCTGGCGTCTTACCATTCACAAGCAATTGACCATTTTCTTTCAAGAAGTACCATTTATCCTTGTCTTTAATCCAACCTATAGCTCGTGAACCGTCTGTCTTGTAGAAATACCAATCATTTGCCTTTTTAAGCCAACCTTGCTTCATAGCTCCTGAATCTTCTAGATAGTAATGATGACCAGAAACTTCTATCTCGCCTGTCTTAATGATACCAGTAGAATCCATATAGTACCAGGTTTCTTTATCTTTTACCCAACCCGTTTTCATTTCTCCTGATTGAGCAAAGTAATACCATTGTCCCTTATATTGAAGCCAACCTGTCTTCATAGAGCCATCGTTTGATAAATAATAGTTCTGACTTCCAGTATTTACCCAGCCAATTTCCATCTGATTTTCTTTGTTGAAATAATACCAGATTCCATCAATTTTCTTCCAATTTTTAGCAGCAGCACCAGAGTCTGTTAAATAGAACCAATGATTGTTCCATTTTTTCCATTGATTCTGTAACAAGATACCCGTTTGGTTAAAGTAATACCAGTCACCCTTAATTTCATTCCAACCGACAGCATACTCTCCTGTAGAATCAGGTGCTTGATACCACCAGTTTCCATAAGCACTCTTATGCCAACCAGCTTGAAAACTTGGAATCTTCTTGTAGGCAGTTGAAATGTTTACTAAACCGTCTTGTCGAATATCAAAAACTGTCGCATCATAGTCTTTGCTGGCTGCGTTAATTCTCTCAATTCCTCGTTCTTTAAGCCAATTGACATACTCACTATCAACACCGTTTTTCCAAGGTAGACTATCTGAGGTTTGAACAATCAAACTCGGACTCAAATTTTTAATGAAATCCTTGGTGTTTGATTTATTAGTATCATAGTGATGATTAAACTTCATCAAATCAACTTTTCCAATAAGAGGACCATACTTGTCTTCCGCTCCATGAACATTATCTAAGTCGCCCCCAAGGTAAATTTTCTTGCCATTGACTTTCACTACACTAATCAAGGAATTGGAATTGTCATCCCAAATTTTCTTTAATTCACCTGATGAATCTGTTTCATTTTCATAATTATAGAGTTGAATATCCATGTCCCCAAACTGAAAATGAGCATCTCCTTGTGTGATGTTTTGAATCACTGAAACACCTTTTTCTGCAGCAGTCTGTAAAACCTTATCATAACCGTACAGATTATCCCATAAACGTTCAGAATTAGTAATACGATTATCACTATATTTTTTAAGATAGACTCGGTCAACTGGATAGGTAGACAGTAATTCATCAACATTTCCAATATGGTCACTGTGAGTATGGGTTACCAAAATAAAATCAAGTTTTTGAACACCCAATTCCTTCAAACGACGAAAGACACGGTCTGTTAGAACATGCTTATAAGACGTTTCAATTCCTTCTCTCCATGGATAACGAGAATCACTTCCATCTGGGAAATCATAATCTTCTCCTGTATCCACCATGGCAAAATGCCCATTGCTTTCAAGAATAATCGCATCACTGCCACCTTCTTGAACATTGATAAAGTGGATTTTATTTCCTGAACTTTCTTGAGCTTGAACATTTCCATACCATGACAAACCTAAAAAAGTGCTTGCAAGTGCTAAACTAATCAATTTCTTCTTCATTCTTACTTCCTTAATCTCTCCAAAGTTTCCTTAAAAATCTCTGGGATATCTGCTGTAAATTCTAAGGTCTCACCTGTTCTCGGATGAGTAAAACCTAAAGTCTTGGCATGAAGAAATTGTCCATGCCCCTTAAGTGTCTTACGAGGACCATAGACTTCATCACCAGCGACTGGATGGCCAATATAAGCCATGTGAACACGGATTTGATGGGTGCGCCCTGTCTCCAGTTGTAACTCCACTAAGCTATAATCTCCAAAGCGTTCCAAAACGTGGAAACGGGTAACTGCAGGCTTCCCTTTAGCAGTCACAGCCTGTTTCTTACGGTCTTTTTCACTACGGCCAATCGGCGCTTCAATCACACCACGATCATTAGGCAGATTTCCATGAACAATCGCCCAATATTTGCGGAGAGACTTTTTATCCTTGAGTTCTTGGGCAAGTGCTAGATGCGCCTCATCATTTTTAGCAATCATGAGAAGGCCTGACGTATCCTTATCAATACGGTGAACAATTCCTGGACGCAAAACCCCATTGATACCCGACAAGTCCTTAATATGATACATAAGGGCATTTACTAGGGTCCCACTGGTATGACCAGCACTCGGATGCACTACCATTCCTTGAGGCTTGTTAACGACGGCCACATCCTCATCTTGGTAGATGATGTCTAGCGGAAGATTCTCAGCCACATACTCTAATACCTCTGGTTCTGACACATGGTAAGTGACGACATCGCCCTCTTGGACCGTGTACTTAGCTTTCTTGACTTGACCATTGACCAAGACCTGGCCTGATTTGATTTGTTCATTCGCGAGACTACGTGATAATTCTGTCAAATCCGACAAAGCCTTATCCAAACGCAGGCCACCAGTTTCAATTTTAATTTCCATTTATTTCCTCTTTTAGCATTGCAATTAATAAAATAATCACTCCAACAGTCAGATAGCTATCTGCCACATTGAAAATTGCAAAATTTATAAAGTCAAAGTGGAACATATCCACAACAAAGCCCTGACTGATCCTGTCAATAAAGTTTCCAAGACCACCTGCGATAATCAAGGTCAAACCTAAGAGCATCCAGAATGAGTCCTCCATGTGTTTATGTAAATACCAAATGGCACCTACCATAACGACCAGTGTAATAATAACAAATAACCACTGCTGATCTTGTAAGATAGAAAAGGCTGCCCCTCGATTTTGCAGGTAGGTCAAGCTAACGAAATTGGGAATCCAAGAGCGTACTTCACCCAATGGAATCTGCTGGACGATATAGGATTTGACCAACTGATCCAGCGCAATCAAAAGCAGTACAATGACTGCCACTATTCCTCTTTTTTTCATGATTTCCTCTTCTGATCAAAATATTCTTGCATGACTTCTACGAAAAGAGTCCCAGCCTGACTGAGCTCCACTTCTTCCCGTTTAACATAGACCATGCGATTATCCAAATTATCCTTGAGACGAATAACTGTAATGCCATTAACACTATCACTATCTAAAAATCCGGAACCTGTTGCATAAGCATCCGTCCGCTCCAAAATACCATTCAAGGTAGCACGGTCTGTCACATTGAACATCTGTGAGCTCGCACTGGTATCGACAAAGTTCTCCGAATAATAAAGGTACTCATCTTTCTCTTGAGTAAAACGAACTGTCGGTAAATCCGCTAAATCCTCCATGATCAATTCCTCTTTCTGAGCTAAAGGATGATCCTCTCGAAGATAAATGTGGGTATGGAAGGGAATCAATTCAATGACCTCAAGGCCTAGCTTTTCAACCCGTTGCATAATACCCTTTTTATTTTGATTGTTAAGGTAGATAATCCCAATCTCACTATGCCCTTGGGCTACTTCGTCTAAGATTTGAACAGTAGTCGATTCAAAAATACGGAAGTTCTTATAATCAGGATAGCGCTCTGAAAAGGCAGTAATAGTTGGTGGCAAGAAGTCATAGTGCTGACTGGCAATGGAAAATTCATCCTTTTCTTCCTCAGAATTGGCATACTGATTTTGAAAAATATCAAATCCTTTAACCAATTCTTGCGCTTTTTCATAGAATTCCATACCACGACGAGTCAAGAAAGTCCCTGAGCTGGTCCGACGGAAAATCTTAAAACCCAACTCTTTTTCCAAATCACGAACAGAAATAGACAGACTCGGCTGACTAACATACATCTTTTCAGCAGCTTCACGAAAAGTACCACTATTGGCAATAGCCACAACGTAGCGTAATTGTTGAATGTTCATCTTCTACCCCCAACTTCTTTATCTTTTCATTATACCATATTTTAGAAGTTTTCCAAAAAGGAAAAAAGTTTGGAAATTTTCAAGTCTCAATAAAGACTCTGACATTCCAAGACAAGAATTAGAATAATGTCTTTTTCAGTCCTTATCTGATTTCAAGCAAATAAAAACAGCAAATCTTGTTGATTTACCGTTTAAAACATAATACAAATTCGATTTACCATAAATTTATGAAAAAATCTCTTCAATCCTATTAGCTATATCTGGACTTACCTCCCAAATCCCAACATAAGGTTGTTCAATATACTGTGTTTCTTTTATAGTATATAGATAGGCTACACTATCATTTTCTTTATTCTGATGAGTGAATTTGATAATGATGTAATCTTTAACATTTGTCGGTTGATCATTTAAACTTTCTAAAGTTGTGAATTTTGACTGTTTCTGTATCTCCTCAATCAATTTTGAAATTTCTTCTCTCTTACTTATTATTTTAACATCTTCTGAGATTTTTTTCTGCAGAGAAATTACAGAAATCGTTCCAGGTTCAGGAAGAATAAGTTTTTTCTTACTGACACAAGCAGATAGGACAAGAAAAGAGATTGAACAGACTATCATGGTAATAATTTTTTTCATATAGGTTCACATCCTTTCCATATCCCTGCTCTCTTACCCGAATACAATTATAGTATCAAATCTTAACAATTTTTACAATATCTTAGTCCCTTATAAAAATTGTTACTGTAAAAGTTTTACATTCCACTATTTTATGATTGTATCTAAAAGACAAAGTCGCTTCTTACATAGGATTTTAAAATATGGGTACCAAAACAAAAAAACAGGCTCTCCGAAAACTCGGAAAGCCTTATTTAATGCTACTTCTAGCTTCCTCGCCTTTACATTTCAAGGCTCGGGATAAAAAGGTTCACTGGACCTTTTTATTTAGCGATTGGGTAAACAGAAACTTGTTTTTTATCGCGTCCTTTACGTTCAAAGCGTACTACGCCTTCAACTTTAGCGAACAAAGTATCGTCTCCACCACGACCAACGTTTACACCTGGGTAGATGTGTGTACCACGTTGACGGTAAAGGATTGATCCACCTGTTACAGTTTGTCCGTCAGCTGCTTTAGCTCCAAGACGTTTCGCTTGTGAATCACGTCCGTTTGATGTAGAACCTCCACCTTTTTTGTGGGCGAAAAGTTGCAAGTTGTTAAGAGTCATTTTTAACATAATGTTTTCCTCCGTGTTAGTTTTCTGTGATAACTCTGGTTTGGACGAACTCTGAAGAGTTCTCCGATAAGTTTGCCATACCTAAGAAAAATGATTCAAAGAATAACTGGGTCATTTCTCTCTGGTGTGAAGGAAGATCTTTTGGAATTTCAACCATCAGATAGCCACCTTCATCTTCGTTTAATTCTAGGATTGGTTCATAGCCTGCAAATTTCTCAATAGAATTGATAAAGTTAATGGCAAGCGTAGAAACCGATGCACACACGACATCAAAGCCGTATTCGCCACTCTCGGCGTGTCCAGTAATTTCCGCACTCCTCAGCTCGCCATCTTCGGCTCTCTCAAAGACTGCCTGTATCATGTGTTCTCCTTAAAATTAAGCGTTGATTGCGTTGATGACAACTTTTGTATATGGTTGACGGTGACCTTGTTTACGGTGGCTACCTTTTTTAGGTTTGTACTTGTAAGTAACAACTTTCTTTTGTTTTCCTTGTTTTTCAACAGTTCCAACTACAGTAGCTCCAGCAACAAGTGGAGTTCCGACAACAGTGTTTTCACCACCAACAAGAACAACTTCGTTAAAAGTAACTTCTTGACCAGCTTCAACGTTCAATTTTTCAACGTAAACTGCTTGACCAACTTCAACTTTAACTTGTTTTCCGCCAGTTTTGATAATTGCGTATGTGCTCATTATGCACCTCCTATGATTTTTATGGGTTTCCCCGAATTTTTTGTGAAGACTCGCCTAGCATCGTGGGACGAACCACTTAAACTTGAATAATCAAGCGACGATGTTCGTGCGGTTGCACAGGAACGTGCATAGTCAACTCTTCAAGTATAGCATATCTCCTATTTTCTTACAAGTAATAACACCTAAAATGAAGCTTTTTCTTTTACTTTTTTCCGCCACGAGGCAGAAAGCATACTGATGTAAAAAATGCTCATCATAATAGGAACACCAAGAATAGTCTTTTCATGATAGAAAATCGTCAAATAGGCTGAAAAGACAACGCCAAGTACAAAACTACTAAGCAGGCTTACAAAGATAATCCCTTCACGTAAAAATGGTGTGTGCTTGGTCCTAAAATAATCCCCAAAAGCCAACATGGTCCGTTTGATGTTCCCCGTCATAAAAGCATTATTATAAGCAATCCCCGATACTTCACCAAAGGCAGTTGTCACCAAGCCCATACAAAAGGCTAAGGGCGGTACTAGATAGATATTATCTACAGTTTTCGGCACAAAACCAATAATGATTGATAAGATTGCTAAAGGAAACAATGACAAAATTGGCTTTTTCACAATTCTCAATTTTTCTTTATAAACAGTTAATAAAAAGACCCCCATCATAAAAGCTAGCAAGGTGAGAACCTTGTCCCTAACATCTGAAACATTATTTTGGATTAATTCTACTGAAAGAAAGACTACATTCCCAGTTTGTCCAGCTACAAGAGTATTCCCTCGCACAATAAAAGTATAGGCATCTACATATCCTGCACAAAAAGTCAAAAAAAGCGCTAGCCTCTTAGACTGACGTGATATTTTTCTTATAGGTAATAACCTCATTTTCCCTCCTATTTCATTTACTCATCTCATTATTGTACCACTTTCTTTGGAAAAGGCCTAGTAGCTTATTTGAAATTTTTTCTCCTCTGTTGGATAGTCAAGTCTATCTATGTTATAATGAAAGAAGGATTTAAAATTGGAAAAGGAGTATTTATGCTAAAATTAGGTGTCATCGGAACAGGCGCTATCAGCCATCACTTCATAGAGGCAGCCCATATCAGTGGAGAATACCAGTTGGTCGCAGTCTATTCTAGAAAACTAGAAACTGCAGCAACCTTTGCTTCTCGCTATCAGGATATCCAACTCTTTGATCAAGTAGAGGACTTAGTCAAGAGCTCCTTTGATGTGGTCTATATTGCCAGTCCAAACTCCTTGCATTTTGCTCAGGCAAAAACTGCATTATCTGCAGGTAAACACGTCATTCTTGAAAAGCCAGCTGTCACTCAGCCACAAGAATGGCTGGATTTGATTCAAACAGCTAATAAAAATCACTGTTTTATCTTCGAAGCAGCTCGGAATTACCATGAAAAAGCTTTCACTATCATCAAAAACTTTTTAGCAGACAAACAAATTTTGGGAGCAGATTTCAACTATGCCAAGTATTCTTCCAAAATGCCAGATTTGTTAGCTGGACTGACACCAAATGTTTTCTCAGATCGTTTTTCTGGTGGAGCGCTTATGGATTTGGGGATTTATCCTCTCTACGCTGCCGTTCGTCTCTTTGGAAAAGCTGAGAACGCCACCTATCTGGCTCAACAGCTTGACAATAGCATTGACCTAAATGGAGACGGCATCCTCTTCTACCCTGACTTTCAAGTTCATATCAAGGCTGGGAAAAACATCACTTCCAATCTTCCTTGCGAGATTTATACGACAGATGGAACCCTGACGCTCAACACGATTGAGCATGTTCGCTCGGCTATTTTTACCGACCATCAAGGAAATCAAGTCCAACTCCCTATCCAACAGGCTCCTCATACGATGACTGAGGAAGTCGCTGCATTTGCACACATGATCCAGCAACCAGATCTGAATCTCTACCAAACTTGGCTGGAAGATGCAAGTTCTGTTCATGAACTACTATACACCATGCGCCAGACTGCTGGCATTAGATTTGAGGCAGAAAATGAAAAACAAACTACCGACTGAATGGCAAAAATTGAGTGATCAACTCGGTTTCCAAGAATTCACCCCTATTCAAATTCAACTATTTGAACCACTTCTTGCGGGAGAAAACCTCCTAGGAGTGAGTCCCACAGGAACTGGTAAGACCCTAGCTTACCTTCTACCAAGTCTTCTCAGACTACAAAAGAAAAAAGCCCAACAACTCTTGATTCTAGCGCCTAATACAGAACTGTCTGGACAGATTTTTGATGTATGTAAAACGTGGGCTGAAGCCATCGGCTTAACTGCCCAACTCTTCTTATCGGGTTCGAGTCAGAAACGCCAGATTGAACGCCTAAAAAAAGGACCAGAAATTCTGATTGGAACCCCTGGTCGTATCTTTGAACTAATTAAATTGAAAAAAATCAAGATGATGAATGTGGAAACCATCATTCTAGATGAATTTGACCAATTGCTCGATGATTCTCAGATACACTTTGTGGAGAAAATCACTCACTACGCACCGCGTGACCACCAACTCGTCTACATGAGTGCGACGACCAAGTTTGACCAAGAAAAGATTACGCCTAACACACGTACCATTGATCTTTCTGACCAAAAATTGGACAACATCCAACATTTCTATATGCAGGTAGATCAACGTCACCGAGTGGATATGCTACGAAAACTAGCTCATGTAGAGGATTTCCGTGGTCTGGTCTTCTTTAACAGCCTATCAGACCTTGGAAGCGCAGAAGAAAAATTACAGTATCGGGATATCTTAGCTGTTTCTCTAGCTAGTGATATCAATGTCAAATTTAGAAAAGTCATCTTAGAAAAGTTTAAAGATAACCAACTAACCCTACTCCTTGCAACAGACCTTTTGGCTCGTGGAATTGATATCGATAGCCTAGAATGCGTCGTAAACTTTGATGTCCCAAGAGACATCGAAACCTACACTCACCGTGCTGGCCGTACAGGTCGCATGGGGAAAGAAGGTTATGTTATCACTCTCGTCACTCATCCAGAAGAAATCAAAAAACTCAAAAAGTTTGCAAGCGTACGTGAAATTGTCTTGAAAAACCAAGAACTCTATGTAAAATAAATCCCTCATTGAGGCTGGGCAAAAAGTCTTTAAAATCAAAAACGCATAATATGTACTGACCCCCAAAAG
>NZ_VMMH01000027.1:0-41087 GCF_013277115.1 Streptococcus sp. 714 | reverse complement strand
TTGAGCAACCTGCGGCTAGTTTCCTAGTTTGCTCTTTGATTTTCATTGAGTTTAAATGATACATCCTATTCCAAACTTAATTTTTTGATTAGTCTCCTTAGTTACTGAAATTCTTATCTTATAAAAAAACTTTGCTGAACTACCATTGAAAGTTGAGAAGAACATTATTTTACCAAGTTTTAGTAAGAAAGACAGCCACTCTAACTATCTAAAATTCCAATGAAAAAGCCCACGAACAATAACATTCATGAACTTATTCTAATAATGAGGGATAGCTCAAATGACATATCACTTACCGATTGTTACACTACGACACCAAGTTTGGCAAATCGATTTCATTTGCTAAACGTAGTTACGACGGAAAAATCCACGAATCGATAATATTCGTGGATTTTTCCTAGTGAAGCGTTTAGGTAAACCGCCATATCGGTTACCGATTATTAGATTACGACACTGAGTCACATCTTCTCTTCCAACTCTACGTCTGGATACTTATCTGCAAACCAGCGGAGGGCAAAGTCATTTTCAAAGAGGAAGACTGGTTGGTCAAAGCGGTCTTTGGCCAAGATATTGCGGCTTGATGACATCCGTTCATCCAAGTCCTCAGGCTTGATCCAACGAACGGTCTTTTTACCCATTGGGCTCATAACCACTTCAGCATTGTACTCGCCTTCCATACGGTGTTTAAAGACTTCAAACTGGAGTTGACCAACAGCTCCCAGCATGTATTCACCTGTTTGGTAATTCTTATAAAGCTGAACAGCACCTTCTTGCACCAATTGCTCAATCCCCTTGTGGAAGGATTTCTGCTTCATGACATTCTTAGCAGAAACTTTCATGAAAATTTCAGGGGTAAAGGTTGGCAGTGGTTCAAATTCAAATTTGTTTTTCCCAACTGTCAAGGTATCCCCAACCTGATAAGTACCGGTATCGTAAACCCCGATAATATCACCTGCCACGGCATTGGTCACATTCTCACGACTTTCAGCCATAAACTGAGTGACATTCGACAGTTTAGCCCCCTTACCAGTACGAGGAAGGTTGACACTCATGCCACGCTCAAATTCACCTGATACGATACGGACAAAGGCGATACGGTCACGGTGACGAGGGTCCATGTTGGCTTGGATTTTAAAGACAAATCCTGAGAAATCCTTATCATGAGGATCCACAATTTCTCCGTCTGTTTTCTTGTGACCATGTGGTTCTGGAGCAAATTTGAGGAAAGTCTCAAGGAAGGTCTGCACACCAAAGTTTGTCAAAGCTGAACCGAAGAAGACAGGTGTCAATTCTCCAGCCAGAATAGCTTCCTCTGAGAATTCATTTCCAGCTTCATTTAAAAGTTCAATATCATCCTTAACTTGCTCGTAGAAAGGATTGCTACCAAAAAGCTTGTCCCCATCTTCTAGACTGGCAAAACGTTCATCCCCTTTGTAGAGCTCCAAGCGTTGGTTATAGAGGTCATACAAGCCTTCAAAGGCTTTCCCCATCCCGATTGGCCAGTTCATAGGGTAGCTAGCAATGCCCAAGACTTCTTCCAATTCTTGTAAGAGGTCCAGTGGCTCACGTCCATCACGGTCTAGCTTGTTCATAAAGGTAAAGACTGGAATGCCACGATGTTTCACAACCTCAAATAATTTCTTAGTCTGAGCCTCGATACCCTTAGCAGAGTCCACGACCATGACTGCAGCATCCACCGCCATCAAGGTACGATAGGTATCTTCTGAGAAGTCCTCGTGTCCTGGCGTGTCGAGGATGTTGACGCGCTTGCCATCGTAGTCAAATTGCATCACAGATGAAGTCACCGAAATCCCACGTTGTTTCTCGATATCCATCCAGTCAGACTTGGCAAAAGTCCCTGTTTTCTTCCCTTTTACCGTACCAGCCTCACGAATCTCGCCCCCAAAGTAGAGCAATTGCTCAGTGATGGTTGTTTTCCCCGCGTCAGGGTGGGAGATGATGGCAAAGGTACGACGTTTCTTAATTTCTTCTTGAATATTCATAAGTTCTCTTTCTTTGATTCTCTATTTTTCTTGTTTCAATAGCTAAGAATGATTTCTACATTGGATTTTACCATTCCTTTCAACACTTCATTATATCGGATTTTAGCATTTTTTTCAATTTCTATTTTATGTTAGACTATACTTGAATAAAAGCTATTCCTTGTAGTCAAATAGATCGAAAACCGTGACAATCCTAGCAAAAATGATATAATAAAACAAAAAGGAGATGTAATCATGTTCAAAGAATTTGGTATAACCAATTTAGAAGTGACGAAAGATGATATTTACAAGAATCCAAGCAACCCTATTTTGCGTATGTATGATGACGATGAATTAATCGGAACCTTTAGTATTCTAACTGGAGAAGTATTGGAAAATTTGGACTTGGCAGACTATGATATTCGTTTTGCTCAAAAGCAAATTGAGTTAAATCGCGATAACTACCTTGAAACATGGAAGGACTACGTGGGATTACTACATGCCTAAATATTCTTTCTTAAAGTATGGTATTGAAATTCGTCCTAACGAACATAACCATAAAGGTCAAAAAGCGCATATTCACTTTTATATCCACGGAGAAGAAGTGGGTTCAATGTTTCTGAACGGTGAACTGAGAGATGGTAAAGCAAAAGCAAAAGACCTAAAAATGATAAGGCAATATGTCTTAGAAAATGCAGTTGAACTTCAGGCTTTATGGAATAAATACCAAAAGAGTGCATATTAAAACCAAAGAATCTTAGTTTGCTAATCAACAACAAACAAAAACTATCTAGCAATTTTAATGCCTACTATTCAAGCATTGCCCCACTTAGGTACTAACCATCCTACTCCCCTTGTAATTTTTAAAATAAATGTTATAATGAATATAGAAAAAGGTGTTGCGTCAACAACACCCCACAGAGCCATTTAAGACGGTGGCTGTAATTACATAACTAAAAATAGCTCGTTAACTCGCCAAAGTTAGGACGGCTATTTTTTTGTCTATTTAAAAAACTATTTCTTGACTTACCAGATGTCTTTTTCAGCTTTACCTCCCTTATTTATAGGAAAATATGGTAAAATAGAACAGACTAAAAATCATCATTTCACGAAAGGATGCAAGATGAAAATTACGCAAGAAGAGGTAACACACGTTGCCAATCTTTCAAAATTAAGATTCTCTGAAGAAGAAACTGCTGCCTTTGCGACTACCTTGTCTAAGATTGTTGACATGGTTGAATTGCTGGGCGAAGTTGACACAACTGGTGTCGCACCTACTACAACTATGGCTGACCGTAAGACCGTACTCCGCCCTGATGTGGCCGAAGAAGGAACAGACCGCGATCGCTTGTTTAAAAACGTACCTGAAAAAGACAACTACTATATCAAGGTACCAGCTATCCTAGACGATGGAGGAGATGCCTAATGACTTTCAACAATAAAACAATTGAAGAGTTGCACAATCTCCTTGTTTCTAAGGAAATTTCAGCAACTGAATTGACACAAGCAACGCTAGAAGATATCAAGTCTCGCGAGACAGCTATCAACGCTTTTGTTACCATCGCTGAAGACCAAGCTCTTGCTCAAGCCAAAGCCATTGATGAAGCTGGAATTGACGCTGATAATGTCCTTTCAGGAATTCCACTGGCCGTTAAGGATAATATCTCTACAGACGGTATTCTCACAACTGCAGCCTCAAAAATGCTCTACAACTATGAGCCAATCTTTGATGCGACTGCTGTTACCAATGCAAAAGCCAAGGGCATGATTGTCGTCGGAAAGACTAACATGGACGAGTTTGCCATGGGTGGATCAGGTGAAACTTCACACTATGGTGCCACTAAAAATGCTTGGGACCAGACCAAGGTTCCTGGTGGTTCTTCAAGTGGTTCTGCCGCAGCTGTAGCCGCAGGACAAGTTCGCTTATCACTTGGTTCTGATACTGGTGGTTCTATCCGCCAACCTGCTGCCTTCAACGGAATCGTTGGGCTCAAACCAACCTACGGAACTATTTCTCGTTTCGGTCTCATTGCCTTCGGTAGTTCGCTAGACCAGATTGGACCTTTTGCTCCTACTGTTAAGGAAAACGCCCTCTTACTCAACGCTATTGCTAGCGAAGATGCTAAAGACTCTACTTCTGCTCCTGTCCGCATCGATGACTTTACTTCAAAAATCGGTCAAGACATCAAGGGCATGAAAATTGCTTTGCCTAAAGAATATCTCGGTGAAGGGATTGACCCAGAGGTTAAGGAAACCATTCTAAATGCAGCCAAACACTTTGAAAAATTGGGCGCTATCGTCGAAGAAGTCAGCCTTCCTCACTCTAAGTACGGTGTTGCCGTTTACTACATCATCGCTTCATCTGAAGCTTCCTCAAACTTGCAACGCTTTGACGGTATCCGTTACGGCTACCGCGCAGAGGATGCGACCAACCTTGATGAAATCTATGTAAACAGCCGTAGCCAAGGTTTCGGTGAAGAAGTGAAACGCCGTATCATGCTGGGTACTTTCAGCCTTTCATCAGGTTACTATGATGCTTACTACAAGAAAGCTGGACAAGTCCGTACCCTCATCATTCAAGATTTCGAAAAAGTCTTTGCGGATTATGACTTGATTTTGGGTCCAACTGCTCCAAGTGTTGCTTATGACTTGGACTCACTCAACCACGACCCAGTTGCCATGTACTTGGCTGACCTCTTGACCATCCCAGTCAACTTAGCTGGTCTACCAGGAATTTCGATACCTGCTGGATTCTCTCAAGGTCTACCTGTCGGACTCCAATTGATTGGTCCTAAGTATTCTGAGGAAACCATTTACCAAGCTGCTGCTGCTTTTGAAGCAACAACAGACTACCATAAACAACAACCCGTGATTTTTGGAGGTGACAATTAATGAACTTTGAAACAGTCATTGGACTTGAAGTCCACGTAGAGCTCAACACCAATTCAAAAATCTTCTCACCTACTTCTGCCCACTTTGGAAATGAGCAAAATGCCAACACTAACGTGATTGACTGGTCTTTCCCAGGAGTTCTGCCAGTTCTCAATAAAGGTGTTATTGATGCCGGTATCAAGGCTGCTCTTGCCCTCAATATGGACATCCATAAAAAGATGCACTTTGACCGCAAGAACTACTTCTATCCTGATAATCCCAAAGCCTACCAAATTTCTCAATTTGATGAGCCAATTGGTTACAATGGATGGATTGAAGTTGAGCTAGAAGACGGTACGACCAAGAAAATCGGTATCGAGCGTGCCCACCTAGAGGAAGACGCTGGTAAAAACACCCACGGTACAGACGGCTACTCTTATGTAGACCTCAACCGCCAAGGGGTGCCATTGATTGAGATTGTATCTGAAGCTGACATGCGTTCTCCAGAAGAAGCCTATGCTTACCTAACTGCCCTCAAGGAAGTCATCCAGTACGCTGGTATTTCTGACGTCAAGATGGAAGAAGGTTCTATGCGTGTGGATGCTAACATCTCCCTTCGTCCTTATGGTCAAGAGAAATTCGGTACCAAGACTGAGTTGAAAAACTTGAATTCCTTCTCAAACGTTCGCAAGGGTCTTGAATACGAAGTCCAACGTCAAGCTGAAATTCTACGCTCAGGTGGTCAAATTCGCCAAGAAACACGCCGTTACGATGAAGCTAACAAAGCAACTATCCTCATGCGTGTTAAGGAAGGTGCTGCTGACTACCGCTACTTCCCAGAACCAGACCTACCTCTTTTTGAAATCTCTGATAAGTGGATTGAGGAAATGCGTTCTGAATTGCCAGAGTTTCCAAAAGAACGCCGTGCGCGTTACGTGGCTGATCTTGGCTTGTCAGACTACGATGCTAACCAGTTGACTGCAAACAAGGTCACTTCTGATTTCTTTGAAAAAGCTGTTGCCCTCGGTGGCGATGCTAAACAAGTCTCTAACTGGCTCCAAGGTGAGGTTGCTCAGTTCTTGAACGCTGAAGGCAAGACACTGGAACAAATCGAATTGACACCAGAAAACTTGGTTGAAATGATTGCCATCATCGAAGACGGCACTATCTCTTCTAAGATTGCTAAGAAAGTCTTTGTCCACCTAGCTAAAAATGGTGGTGGCGCTCGTGAATACGTGGAAAAAGCTGGCATGGTTCAAATCTCAGATCCAGATGTCTTGATTCCAATTATCCACCAAGTCTTTGCCGATAACGAAGCTGCTGTTGCCGACTTCAAGTCAGGCAAACGCAACGCAGATAAGGCCTTTACAGGCTTTCTTATGAAAGCAACCAAAGGCCAAGCCAACCCACAAGTCGCCCTTAAACTACTTGCCCAAGAATTGGCTAAGTTAAAAGAAGATTAATATGTAAAAGAAACCAGCCCTGAGGTTGGTTTTTTCTCCCCTACCAAATCCCAATAACTATTTTGGCTTTATTTCCAGAAGATTTTATGGTAAAATGAAGAGTAATAATATTTATTAAAGAGGTAAAAACATGATTGAAGCAAGCAAATTGAAAGCTGGTATGACATTTGAAACTGCAGACGGAAAATTGATCCGTGTTTTGGAAGCTAGCCACCACAAACCAGGTAAAGGGAATACAATCATGCGTATGAAATTACGTGATGTCCGTACTGGTTCTACTTTTGATACAAGCTACCGTCCAGAAGAAAAATTCGAACAAGCTATTATCGAAACTGTTCCAGCTCAATACTTATACAAAATGGATGAAACTGCCTACTTCATGAACACTGAAACTTACGACCAATACGAAATCCCAGTCGTAAATGTTGAAAATGAATTGCTTTACATCCTTGAAAACTCTGATGTGAAAATCCAATTCTACGGAACTGAAGTAATCGGTGTAACTGTACCAACTACTGTTGAATTGACAGTTGCTGAAACACAACCATCTATCAAAGGTGCTACTGTTACAGGTTCTGGTAAACCAGCAACTATGGAAACTGGACTTGTTGTCAACGTTCCCGACTTCATCGAAGCTGGACAAAAATTGATCATCAACACTGCAGAAGGAACTTACGTTTCTCGTGCCTAATCTCTAGAAAGAGGTCATTCTATGGGAATTGAAGAACAATTTGGCGAAATCGTTATCGCTCCACGTGTACTTGAAAAAATCATTGCCATCGCAACTGCTAAAGTTGATGGTGTCCATTCATTTTCAAACAAATCCGTATCTGATACTCTATCAAAACTCTCTCTTGGTCGTGGCGTCTACTTAAAAGAAAGCAACGAAGAACTAACTGCTGACATCTACCTCTATCTTGAGTACGGTGTGAAAGTACCAAAAGTTGCTCTTGCTATTCAAAAAGCGGTCAAAGATGCTGTCCATGATATGGCTGATGTGGAACTTTCTGCTGTCAATATCCATGTTACAGGAATCGTTCCAGATAAAACACCAAAACCTGAGTTGAAAGATCTATTTAACGAGGACTTCCTCAATGACTAGTCCATTATTAGAATCTAGACGCGAACTTCGTAAATGCGCTTTTCAAGCTCTTATGAGCCTTGAATTTGGCACAGACATGGAAACAGCTTGTCGCTTTGCCTACACACATGACCGTGAAGATGAAGATGTACAAATTCCAGCCTTTCTTCTGAACTTGGTTTCTGGTGTTCAAGCTCAAAAAGACGAGTTGGATAAACAAATCAACCAGCACCTCAAGTCAGGCTGGACAGTTGAACGCTTGACCTTGGTCGAAAAAAACTTACTACGCTTGGGTATCTTTGAAATCACTTCATTTGATACACCTCAGCTGGTAGCAGTCAATGAAGCCATTGAACTTGCCAAGAATTTTTCAGATCAAAAATCAGCCCGCTTTATCAACGGACTGCTTAGTCAATTTGTAACAGAAGAAAATGAATAATCGAAAAGGTGTTTGGTCTTCCAGACATCTTTTGTTTTCGACACTCAGTAAGAATACATAAAAACTAGAACTGATGATCAGCTCTAGTTTTTGTGTATTCCATTGAAGAATTAGTATTTTCTAAACCGTTGATAGCGCTCTTCCAACAGCTCTTCTAGCGGTTTTTGTGAAAGCATGGCTAGCTCGTCTTGTAGTTCTTTTTTGACACTCTTGATCAGTTCTTTACTAGAAAGTCCTCCTTCAGAAATCACCTTATCCACCACGTCCATTTCTAACAGTTCATGTGAGGTGATTTTCATCAGTTCTGCTGCTTCCATGGCACGAGTGCCGTCCTTCCATAAAATGGAAGCAAAGCCTTCTGGACTGAGAATGGCATAGATGGAATTTTCCAGCATCCAGACACGGTCCGCGACTGCTAGAGCCAAAGCCCCACCTGAACCACCTTCACCGATAATGATGGCGATAATAGGAACTTTCAGGTCACTCATTTCCATGAGATTGCGAGCAATAGCTTCACCTTGACCACGTTCTTCCGCTCCGACACCAGGATAGGCACCTGCTGTATTGATAAAGGTCACAACTGGACGGCCAAATTTTTCAGCCTGTTTCATCAAACGTAGGGCCTTGCGGTAACCTTCTGGATGTGGTTGTCCAAAATTCCGTTTGAGGTTGTCTTGTAAGCTCTTGCCTTTTTGGATACCAACCACTGTTACAGCTTGATCTCCAAGCCATCCAATACCACCAACAACTGCACCATCGTCACGAAAAGAACGGTCACCGTGTAATTGGATAAAGTCATCAAAAATGCCTGTCGCAAAGTCCAAGGTTGTCAAGCGACTCTGCTCACGCGCTTCTCTGACTATTTTTGCAATATTCATCTAGGACTCCCTCCGTGCAATCTGACTAGGCTTGCAATCGTATCTGGCAAATCTCTTCTTTTAACAATAGCATCCACAAAACCATGTTCCAATAGGAATTCTGCCTTTTGGAAATCCTCAGGCAAGCTTTCACGAACCGTATTTTCAATGACACGACGTCCAGCAAAACCAACCAAGCTCTGTGGTTCAGCTAGAATGATATCGCCTTCCATAGCGAAAGAAGCTGTCACACCACCTGTCGTTGGATCTGTCAAAATAGTTAGGTAAAAGAGACCAGCATTTGAATGGCGTTTAACTGCCGCAGAAATCTTGGCCATCTGCATGAGACTCATGATTCCTTCCTGCATACGGGCACCACCAGAGGCTGTAAAGAGAACAACTGGCAATTTTTCAACAGTCGCATACTCAAACAAACGAGTGATTTTTTCACCTACAACCGTACCCATAGAAGCCATGATAAAGTTAGAATCCATTATCCCAAGAGCCACAGTCTGACCTTTAATAAGAGCAGTTCCTGTCACAACGGCTTCATCCAAACCTGTTTTTTCACGCATAGTTGCTAGTTTCTTTTGATAACCAGGGAAATGCAAGGGATCCTTGCTTTCAATCCCCGTAAACAATTCCTTGAAGGTACCCATATCAATCGTCAAAGCCAAGCGTTCTTGGGCAGAAATACGAAAGGTATAGCTACAGTGCGGACAGATACGCTCACTTCCCAGATCCTTCTGGTAGATGGTATGCTTACAGCTCGGACACTGGGAGAATAATTCATCTGGAACCTCTGGCTTGGCTTGAGGTTTTTCCCTAACCGAACGATTGGGATTAATTCGAATATACTTATCTTTTTTACTAAATAGAGCCATTGATTCCCCTTTTCGGTTTAAACTCTTGAGGTCATTTTATTCTTTTTCTTGATATTTAGGTAAGAAGGTTTCCATCAAGAAGGAAGTATCGTAATCTCCAGCAATGACATTGCGATCTGAAATGAGGTCAAGCTGGAAATCGGCGTTGGTCTGCACCCCTTCAATCTCTAGTTCATAGAGGGCACGTTGCATTTTCATTAAGGCATCAAAACGATTTTCGCCGTGAACGATGATTTTAGCAATCATACTATCATAATAAGGTGGGATAGTATAGCCTGGATAAACTGCTGAATCCACGCGCAAGCCAACTCCTCCACTTGGAAGATAGAGATTAGTAATCTTACCTGGACTTGGAGCAAAGTTGAAGGCTGGATTTTCTGCATTGATACGACACTCGATAGCATGGCCGCGTAGGACAATATCTTCTTGCTTAACAGACAGAGGCTGACCTGCCGCAATGCGAATCTGTTCCTTAACGATATCCACACCTGAGACAAACTCTGTTACAGGATGTTCCACCTGAACACGGGTGTTCATTTCCATGAAATAGAAATTACCACTGGCTTCATCAAGCAGAAACTCAATAGTCCCTGCATTCTCATAGCCAACAGACTCTGCCGCTCGAACAGCAGCAGCACCAATTTCATTGCGTAACGTTTTTCCGATTGCAATCGAAGGACTTTCTTCCAAAACCTTTTGGTTATTCCGTTGAAGAGAACAATCCCGTTCCCCCAAATGGATTACATTTCCGTGTTCATCTCCTAGGATTTGAACCTCGATGTGACGAGCTGGATAGATGACCCGTTCTATATACATGGCACCATTGCCATAATTGGCCTTGGCTTCACTAGAGGCAGTTTCAAAAGCTGAAACGAGGTCTTCTGGTTTTTCAACCTTACGAATCCCTTTACCACCACCACCTGCTGAAGCCTTGAGCATCACAGGATAGCCAATTTTTTCAGCAACAATCAAGGCTTCCTCAGAGTTATGCACTTCTCCATCTGAACCTGGAATGACAGGTACACCTGCTTTGATCATCTGAGCACGTGCATTGATTTTATCCCCCATCATATCCATAACATGAGCAGATGGACCGATAAATTTGATGCCCACTTCTTCACACATAGTTGCAAATTTGGAGTTTTCACTGAGAAATCCAAAACCTGGGTGAATGGCTTCTGCTTCTGTCAAGACTGCAGCTGATAGAACCGCATTAATGTTAAGATAAGACTCCGTTGCCTTACCAGGGCCAATACAAACCGCCTCATCTGCTAAAAGCGTATGAAGGGCTTCCTTATCGGCAGTTGAATAGACCGCTACCGTCGCAATCCCCAATTCACGCGCCGCACGAATAATACGAACCGCAATTTCACCGCGATTGGCAATTAAAATTTTTCGAAACATGGAGAACCTCCTTAGTTCCCTATTGCAAAGGTAAGAGTACCACTGGCTGCAAGCTTGCCATCCACTTCAGCCTTTGCTTCAACCACGGCAATAGTGCCACGACGTTTTACAAAAGTCGCTGTCATAACCAATTGATCGCCTGGTACAACTTGCTTCTTGAATTTAACCTTGTCCATACCAGCGTAAAAGACCAGTTTTCCTTTATTTTCAGGTTTAGACAACTCCAAAACACCAGCTGTTTGCGCCAATGCTTCCATGATCAGAACACCTGGCATAACTGGGTATTGAGGAAAATGGCCGTTAAAGAAGGGCTCATTGATGGTCACATTTTTGATGGCAACAATGGTATCCTCGCTCACTTCCAAGACACGATCCACTAGAAGCATAGGATAGCGGTGGGGTAGAGCTTCTTTGATTCCTTGAATATCGATCATTTGATGCGTACCAATCCTTTACCAAACTCAACCATTTCTTCGTTAGAAATGAGAATTTCTGTTACCACACCATCCTTAGGTGCAGGAATTTCATTCATGACTTTCATGGCTTCGATAATGACCAATGTTTGACCTTTTTTGACACTATCACCAACTGTAACGAAGGCAGGTTTATCAGGACCAGCAGACAAGTAAGCCACCCCAACAAGTGGGCTCTCTACAATATCTCCCTCAGCAGCCACACTTGCTTCAACTGAAGCAGGAACTTCTTCCACTACAGTTTCTATTGAAGCAGATGAAGGAGCTACTGGACTTGGTGTTGCTAGAACGGGCGCTGGAGCGACTTGAGATGCAACTTCAGGCACAAGTCTAGCTTCATTCTTGCTAAACTGCAACTCATCCGTCCCATTTTTATAAGAAAATTCTCTCAAACTTGACTGGTCAAATTGGGCCATCAAGTCTTTAATATCATTTAAATTCATACTTATTTATTCTCCCAACGTTTGAAAGCAAGAACTGCATTGTGACCACCAAAACCAAAGGTATTTGAAATAGCGTATGGAATTTCTTGCTCCAAGCCTTGTCCATAAACGACATTGGCTTCGATATAATCTGATACTTCACTTGTTCCAGCTGTCATTGGTACAAAGTTATGACGCATGGCTTCGATTGTAACGATAGCTTCTACTGCACCTGCAGCTCCCAGCAAATGGCCAGTGAATGACTTAGTTGATGACACAGGTACTTCCTTACCAAGAACAGCTACGATAGCACCACTTTCTCCTTTTTCATTAGCAGGAGTTGAAGTGCCGTGAGCATTGACATAGGCTACTTGCTCTGGAGAAATCTCAGCTTCTTCCAAGGCTAGTTTGATGGCCTTGATGGCTCCCTGACCTTCTGGATGTGGAGAAGTCATATGATAGGCATCACAAGTATTACCGTAACCAACCACTTCAGCCAGGATAGTAGCGCCACGTTTTTCGGCGTGTTCAAGACTTTCAAGAACCAACATCCCAGAACCCTCACCCATGACAAACCCATTGCGGTCCTTATCGAATGGAATAGAAGCACGACTTGGGTCTTCTGTAGTAGAGAGAGCTGTTAGGGCTTGGAAACCAGCGATAGCAAAAGGTGTGATAGAGGCTTCTGAACCACCTACCAACATAACATCTTGGAAACCAAACTTGATTGAGCGGAAGGCATCCCCAATCGCATCATTTGATGAAGCGCAGGCAGTATTGATGGATTTACAAACACCGTTTGCTCCAAAACGCATGGCAACATTTCCTGAAGCCATATTTGGCAAGGCTTTTGGAAGGGTCAATGGTTTCACACGTTTTGGTCCTTTTTCGTTGAGACGAAGCACTTGATCTTCAATTTCCTTGATTCCACCAATACCAGAGGCAACGATAACACCAAAACGATCCTTGTCAATAGCCTCTACATCCAGCTTAGCGTGGTTGACAGCTTCTTGGGCTGCATACAAGGCATACAAAGAATAGTTATCAAAACGGTTGGTATCTTTCTTTACAAAGTATTTATCAAAAGGAAAATCTTGGATTTCTGCTGCATTATGAACATCAAAGTCACTGTGATCAAATTTTGTAATTGGACCAATTCCGATTTTTCCAGTTGTCAAACTATTCCAAAATTCTTCTGGTGTATTTCCGATTGGAGATGTCACTCCATAACCTGTTACTACTACACGATTTAGTTTCATCTTTTTTACCTCTAGCTTCTGCTACATACTGAGGCCACCATCAATGGCAACCACTTGACCAGTTAGATAATCTTGGCCTGCTAAAAATACTGTCAAATCTGCAACCTGTTCTGCCTGTCCAAATTCTTTCATAGGAATTTGCGCCAGCATGGTATCTTTTACCTTGTCTGATAGGACTGCTGTCATATCGGATTCAATCATTCCAGGTGCAATAGCATTAACCCTGATATTGCGATTGGCCACTTCACGCGCTACAGACTTGGTAAAACCAATCAAACCAGCCTTAGAAGCAGCATAATTAGCTTGACCGATATTTCCCATCAAACCAACAACACTAGACATATTAATGATAGCACCTTCTCTGGCTTTCATCATCGGTTTCAAGACTGATTGTGTCATATTAAAGGCACCAGTCAGGTTAACCTTAAGCACTTTCTCAAAATCTGCTTCTGTCATCTTGAGCATCAGAGTATCTTGGGTAATCCCTGCATTGTTAACCAAAACATCTACTGAACCCAGGTCTGCAATAGCTTGCTCAACCATACGCTTAGCGTCTGCAAAATCAGACACATCACCTGAAATAGGAACTATCTTGACACCGTAGTCTGCAAATTCAACGAGCAATTCTTCAGAGATAGTCCCACGACTGTTTAATACGATATTAGCTCCTGCTTGAGCAAACTTGTGGGCAATAGCAAGACCAATTCCACGACTCGAACCTGTAACAAAGATATTCTTATTTTTTAGTTGCATTCTTTTCTCCTGTTTCCTCTTGTATTTATGGGAGAAGGATTACTAGTTTCCTAGAAGAGCTTCCAAGCTCGCCTGATCTTCAACATTGGCTAGTTTAAGCGTTTTATCAATTTTTTTCACAAAGCCTGACAAAACTTTCCCGGGTCCAATCTCGATAAAGTTGGTTACTCCTGCTTCTTGCATAACTGCAATACTCTCATAGAAACGAACCGGTTCCTTGATCTGACGCGTCAAGAGTGGAGCAATGTCTTCTTTTTTCATGACCGTAGCTTCTGTATTGCCAACTAGGGGACAAGTAAAATCTGAAAAACTTACTTGAGCTAGAGTTTCAGCTAGTTTTTGGCTAGCAGGCTCAAGGAGAGCGGTATGAAAGGGACCTGACACCTTGAGAGGAATCAAGCGCTTGGCACCAGCTTCCTGCAAGAGTTCAACAGCTCTGTCAACCGCAACCACTTCTCCACCAATCACGATTTGTGCAGGTGTGTTATAGTTGGCTGGGGTAACCACTCCAAGTTCAGAAGCTTTTTGACAGGCTTCCTCAATGACCTCTACTGGCGTATTGAGAACTGCCACCATCTTGCCAGAACCAGCAGGAGCCGCTTCTTCCATATAGGCTCCACGCTTAGCTACCAAGGCAACCGCATCTTCAAACTCCAAGGCACCGCTGGCCACCAAGGCAGAATATTCTCCAAGGGACAAACCAGCAACCATATCAGGCTGATAGCCCTTCTCTTGCAATAAGCGGTAAATAGCAACTGAGGTCGCTAGAATGGCTGGTTGGGTATAGCGGGTCTGATTGAGTTTTTCTGCTTCTGTATCGATGAGATGACGCAAATCATAACCCAGAACCTGACTGGCTTGATCAATCGTTTCTTTGACAATAGGGTAGTGATCATAGAGATCACGGCCCATCCCTAGATACTGGGCACCTTGGCCAGCAAATAAAAAGGCTGTTTTAGTCATTTCTTACAACTCCTGCCCAACGAGAGGCTTCTTCTTGAATTTTCTTAGCTGCTCCATAGTACAAATCTTTTAGGATTTCTTCAGCTGTTTCTTCTTTAGAAACAAGCCCTGCAATTTGACCTGCCATGACTGATCCACCATCCACATCTCCGTGAACAACTGCTTTGGCTAGGGCACCTGCTCCCATTTGTTCAAAGATTTCTAAATCAGGATTTTCCTGTTTAAAGGCATCTTTCTCAGCTTTTTCAAAATCACGAGTCAATTGATTTTTAATCGCACGAACAGCATGTCCAAAGTGTTGAGCTGAAATCGTAGTATCGATATCTCTAGCTTTTAAAATTTTCGCCTTATAATTTGGATGGGCATTAGACTCTTTTGCAACGACAAAACGCGTTCCAACCTGAACAGCCTCTGCACCTAGCATAAAGCCAGCTGCAGCACCTTCACCATCCGCAATCCCTCCTGCAGCAATAACAGGAATAGATACAGCTGCGGCTACCTGGCGCACCAAGGTCATGGTTGTTAATTTACCGATATGCCCCCCAGCTTCCATTCCTTCTGCAATAACAGCATCCGCACCAATTTTCTCCATGCGTTTAGCTAGGGCAACACTAGGTACAACAGGAATAACTGTAATACCAGCTTCATGGAAGCGTTCCATGTATTTACCAGGATTTCCTGCTCCTGTTGTAACCACTTTAACACCTTCCTCGATAACGAGATCCACAATATCTTCCACAAAGGGAGATAAAAGCATGATGTTGACACCAAAGGGTTTATCCGTCAATGATTTGATCTTATCAATATTAGCCTTGACAACTTCTTTAGGGGCATTTCCCCCACCGATAATCCCTAGTCCTCCAGCCTTGGAAACAGCCCCTGCCAAATCACCATCAGCAACCCAGGCCATTCCTCCTTGGAAAATAGGATAATCAATGTTCAATAATTCTGTAATACGCGTTTTCATAGTGCCTCCATCATTTCTTGCTTACGTAATAGTTCGATACTGCCATAATTTGAAAATCAAACTATTGCCTAAACAAGAGGGAGCGGGTTTCCCTACTCCTTCTATTTGTATTCTGCTTATTTTGTTTGCTCTTCAACGTAGGCAACCAAGTCACCAACTGTTTTCAAGTCATCTTCTGCTTCGATTTGGATATCAAAAGCATCTTCGATTTCTGAGATTACTTGGAACAAGTCCAATGAATCTGCATCCAAATCATCAAAAGTTGATTCAAGTGTTACTTCTGATGCGTCTTTTCCAAGTTCTTCAACGATAATTTCTTGTACTTTTTCAAATACTGCCATGATAGGACTCCTTTAAAATAAATAGTTTTTTTATAACAATGTGTTCACCACATGATTACCTAAATTGTAAGAATGAGCGTGCCCCAGGTCAAGCCTCCACCGAAGCCTGATAAAAGAACAGTCTGGCTACCATCTAAATGGATGAGACCTTGTTCTACACACTCTGAAAGTAAAATCGGGATACTTGCTGCACTGGTATTACCATACTCCATCATATTGGCTGGAAGTTTAGCTCGGTCGACACCGATTTTTCTAGCCATCTTATCCAAGATACGGTCATTGGCCTGATGAAGTAGTAGATAATCCAAATCTGCCGCCTCTATAGGAGATTCGTCAATAGTCTGTTTGATAGACTTGGCTACATCTCGAATAGCAAAATCAAAGACTGCGCGCCCATCCATCTTCAAAAATGAATCTGCATTTTCTTGATCTGAAAATGGAGAATGCAAGCCTGAATGTCCATAGGTCAGACACTCACTACGACTCCCATCACTATTGAGACTCTCAGCCAAGAAATTCTCTTGCTCGCTAGCTTCTAGCAAGACGCCACCAGCACCATCTCCAAACAAGACAGCTGTTGATCGATCTGACCAATCGACTGCCTTAGAGAGGGTTTCACTACCAATCACCAAACCTTTTTGAAAGCGACCAGAAGCGATAAACTTTTCAGCAGTTGACAAAGCAAATACAAATCCACTACAAGCAGCTGTTAGGTCAAAAGCAAAGGCCTTATTGGCACCAATATTAGCTTGGACACGAGTAGCTGTAGAGGGCATCATCGAATCTGGAGTAATGGTAGCTAGGATGATAAAATCCAGCTCTTCCCCTGTGATTCCAGCTTTTGCCATCAGTTTCTTAGCAACCTCTGTAGCCAAATCACTAGTAGATTCTGTTCTTGAAATATGCCTTTGTCGTATTCCCGTCCGACTTGAAATCCACTCATCATTGGTATCCATAATCTGAGCCAAATCATGATTTGTAACCACTTGCTCTGGCACATAATGAGCAACCTGGCTTAGTTTTGCAAAAGCCATTATTTCAAATCCTCCAAAAATTGATAAAGTTTAGTCAAACCTTTGCTCATAACTTCAGTTTCCTCCTTGCTCATACCGTCAATAATATTTTCGACCATAGCCTTATGGAAGCGTTTATGAAGTCTATGAACCAAGCGACCCTTCTTTGTCAAATGCAGATGCACCACACGACGATCCTGCTCTGAGCGAATGCGTTCAATGTAACCCTTGCGTTCAAGATTATTCAAACTCGTCGTAACCGTCCCAAGAGTCACCATCAACTCTTTCGACACTTGACTTGGCGTCACGTCTGGGAATTTTCCAATTACATCGATTGTATGGACTTCTTTGATGGAGATATCTTTGAAACGACTACCCCTCAAGCTAACTTCCTCGATAACGAGGACATTGTTAAATATAGATGTTAAATATTCATTAATTCGTTGGTAGTCCAATCTCTTTTCCCTCCTTTTCAAAAAACTTTCACAATCAAAACATTTGACAAAAGAATTATATCAAACTTCAAAGAATGGTGCAAGTATTTTCTTATTTTCCAGTAAATTTCGGTCTTCTTCTCTCCGAATGAGCCCGAACTCCCTCTTTGAAATCTTCTGTTTGTGCCAAAGATTCCTGTAGGTTCAATTCTAAAGCAGCATAATCTTGCCAGTCTTTGAATTGGCTCTCCCAAACCAACTTCTTGATAGCAGCATAAGAATTAGCTGACCCTCGTCTCAATTTTTTAAGAAGCTGTTCTCTCGTCTTTTCAAGTTTAACAGCTTCACAGACGCGGTAAACCAGCCCCCACTCTAAAGCTTTGTCTGCTGTTAAAGCTTCTCCTGTCATGGCTAATTGAGCAGCACGCGTCACACCAATACTGCGGCTCAAGAGATGAATTCCTCCTGCATCTGGAGCCAAACCAACTCCAACAAAGGCCTGAATAAATTTAGCCTTATCCGTTGCCAGACAGAAATCTGCGGCAACAGCCATATTAGCTGCGGCACCTGCAACAGCCCCATCAACCTCCATCAAGACAGGTTTAGCAATTTGCTTGATTTTATAAGAAATCGTATTGACCAATTCTGCGATTTTCGTCAATGATGGAATATCATCCTCATCCACTGCCCGCTTCATCTCTACCAAATCTCCCCCAACGGAGAAGACTTTCCCATTGGCGTTAATCAAGATAAAATGCACAGCCGGATCCTTTTCTGCCAGAGTCAGTGCTTCTAAAATCTCCTCACACATGGGAATATGAAAGCCATTTGCGACCTCAGGACGATTTAAGGTAAGGATTGCCAAATCCTCTTCAAGCTGATAAATAATGTGTTCCATTAGGGGCTCCTTTTTATTTTATAAGCAAGTTAAATTATTTTATTGTCAAAGTATATCTTTTTTACAACTTGAAAGCAAGAAAAAATCGGCTGAAAGTGTCTCGGCCGATAAGAAAGGCTCCCTTTATCCTAGAAAGCATCTTATTTTCTTCATTGAAAAAAGGCTTTCTTTCTGCTATAATCGTATAAAATACTTACTTTAGGAGTTCTTATGAAAGTTGTTAAATTTGGAGGTAGCTCACTTGCCTCTGCTGGTCAATTAGAAAAAGTTTTAAACATCGTAAAAAGCGATTCTGAGCGCCGTTTTGTAGTTGTTTCTGCGCCTGGTAAACGCAATGCCGAAGATACTAAAGTTACGGATGCCTTAATTAAATACTACCGTGACTATGTTGCTGGTAACGATATTAGCAAGAGCCAAAGCTGGATTATCGACCGCTATGCTGCTATGGTTAGCGAATTGGGTCTGAAACCAGCTGTTCTAGAAAAAATTTCTAAAAGTATTCGTGCCTTAGCCACTCTTCCTATTGAAGAAAATAAATTTCTCTACGATACCTTCCTAGCAGCCGGTGAAAATAACAATGCTAAATTGATTGCTGCCTACTTTAATCAAAATGGTCTCGATGCACGCTATGTTCACCCTAGAGAAGCTGGTATTGTAGTCACAAGTGAGCCTGGCCACGCTCGCATCATTCCATCAAGTTATGACAAGATTGAAGAATTGACAAATGCAAATGAAGTCCTTGTCATTCCTGGTTTCTTTGGTGTTACTAAGGAAAATCAAATCTGTACCTTCTCACGTGGAGGCTCTGATATCACTGGTTCTATCATTGCTGCTGGTGTCAAAGCTGACCTCTATGAAAACTTTACAGACGTTGATGGTATCTTTGCGGCTCACCCAGGAATTATTCACCAACCACACTCGATTCCTGAGTTGACCTACCGTGAAATGCGTGAGTTGGCTTATGCAGGCTTTTCAGTCCTTCATGATGAAGCTCTTCTTCCTGCCTACCGCGGAAAAATCCCTCTGGTTATCAAAAATACAAACAACCCTGACCACCCAGGTACTCGTATCGTTCTAAAACATAGTAGTGATGAATTCCCAGTAGTAGGAATTGCTGGTGATTCTGACTTTGTCAGCATCAACATGTCCAAATACCTCATGAACCGCGAGATTGGATTTGGTCGCAAGGTTCTGCAAATCCTTGAAGACCTGAATATCGGTTGGGAACATATGCCAACAGGTATCGACGATCTTTCAATCATCCTTCGTTCTCGCGAACTAACTCCTATCAAGGAAGAAGAAATCCTTCGTCAGTTGGTGCAAAAGGCTGAAGTAGACCATGCAGAAATCGAACACGACCTTTCAATCATTATGATTGTTGGTGAAAAGATGAAGAGTCACATCGGAGTAACTGCTACTGCGACACGCGCTCTATCTGAAAACAAGATTAACATCCAGATGATGTCTCAAGGTTCTAGTGAAGTTTCTATCATGTTTGTTGTTCATAAAGACCAAGAAAAAGCAGCTATTAAAGCCCTCTACAATGCCTTTTTCGGTGAAAGTAAGGAAGACTAAGCATGGCTCAATCTCTTAACAAAACAGTGCTCCTCAATACAACAGGCACCTCCTACCTCTCTATAGCTGGGAAAGTGGGAAAATTCCTGGTCGGGGATCAGGCTCTGGAATTTTACCCAGATGTCAATGTTGAACAATTTATCCAGATCCCTTGGAGCCATATCAACCAAATTGGAGCCAATGTCTCTGGTCGCAAAGTCAGTCGCCACTTCGAAGTCTTTACAGACAGAGGAAAATTCCTCTTTGCTTCAAAAGACTCAGGTGCCATTCTTAAAATTGCTCGCGAAAAACTGGGCAATGACAAGGTCGTCAAACTTCCTACCCTGATTCAGACAATTAGTCAAAAATTTAAAAATCTATTTGCAAAAAAGTAGAAACTTTAGTATAATCATAGCAACGGATAAGTAGGTTATCTTCTTCTTTCAGAAAGTCTGCGGATGCTGCGAGCAGATAGGAGGGATAGGTGAAATTCTACCGTTAGTAACAATTACATACACAATCAAGTGCACACCTGTGAAGTTGGATGGAACCGTGGCCCTGCCACTCCAACGCTTTGTCAGGTGTGCTTTTTTCATAAAGGAGTTCTTATGTTAGATATCAAACGTATTCGTACAGACTTTGATGCTGTCGCAGAAAAATTGGCTACACGTGGTGTAGATGCTGCTGTCTTAAACGAGATGAAAGAAATCGATGCTAAACGTCGTGACATCTTGGTCAAGGTTGAAACTCTCAAAGCAGAACGAAACACAGTTTCTGCTGAGATTGCCCAAGCCAAACGCAACAAGGAAAATGCAGATGACAAGATTGCTGCCATGCAAAATCTATCTGCTGAAGTCAAAGCCTTGGATGCTGAATTGGCAGAAATCGATGCTAAATTGACAGAATTTACCACTACTCTTCCAAACATCCCAGCTGACAGTGTTCCTGTTGGGGCTGATGAAGATGACAATGTGGAAGTTCGCCGTTGGGGTACTCCACGCGAATTTGACTTCCAACCTAAAGCCCACTGGGATCTTGGTGAAGACCTTGGTATCCTTGACTGGGAACGAGGTGGTAAGGTAACGGGCGCTCGCTTCCTCTTCTATAAAGGCCTCGGTGCTCGTTTGGAACGTGCTATCTACAACTTTATGTTGGATGAGCATGGCAAGGAAGGCTATACAGAAGTCATCACACCTTATATGGTTAACCATGACTCTATGTTTGGTACTGGTCAATATCCAAAATTCAAGGAAGACACTTTTGAACTCAGCGACAGCAATTATGTTCTTATTCCTACAGCTGAAGTGCCTCTAACAAACTACTACCGTGATGAAATCCTTGACGGAAAGGACCTACCAATCTACTTCACTGCTATGAGCCCATCATTCCGTTCTGAGGCTGGTTCTGCTGGTCGTGATACTCGTGGCTTGATTCGTTTGCACCAATTCCACAAGGTTGAAATGGTTAAATTTGCCAAACCAGAAGAATCTTACGAAGAATTGGAAAAAATGACAGCCAACGCTGAAAACATCCTTCAAAAACTCAACCTTCCATACCGTGTCGTTGCCCTCTCTACTGGAGATATGGGCTTCTCAGCTGCGAAAACTTACGACTTGGAAGTTTGGATTCCAGCGCAAAACAATTACCGTGAAATCTCAAGCTGTTCAAACACAGAAGATTTCCAAGCCCGTCGTGCCCAAATCCGTTACCGTGATGAAGCCGATGGCAAGGTGAAACTCCTTCACACCTTGAACGGTTCTGGACTTGCAGTTGGACGTACAGTGGCTGCAATTCTTGAAAACTACCAAAATGAAGATGGTTCTGTAACCATTCCAGAAGCACTTCGTCCATACATGGGTGGAGCTGAAGTTATCAAACCATAAAAAATAAGGTTTAGCTATTTTTAGCTAGACCTTTTTTCGTAACCAAATCAAATAAACGCCTAATACAAAGAATAAAATAGTTAGGCATATAACAGTTTCAGCCAATACCAGATAATCCAGAAATGGAAGTTTCAAGATTCCCTGAGCCATCTTGAGCGAGGTAGCCGTGATAATGGTTGGGAAGGTGAGGGCTGAGAAGGCTGGTTGAAAGCCTTGTTTTAAAATATTGGGTAGTCGAGTTAAAACAAAGAAAAAGAAGGATTGAGAAGCCAAAATCATGGCAATCAAGAGCCAAGTCGGTAGGCTGGCTCCTCCAACTCGAACCAGGGAAGCCAAGAGCAGAGAGAAAGGAGCACAGTAGATTCCTTCTTGCCCAAGCAAGGCTACTGGGAGCGGATGTTTCTTTAAATCACTATAAATAAGGGGATAGAGATATAAGGTCAAGACAAAACCAAAACTCAAGGTCGCATAGGCAATCTCGATAATGCCTACCAGAGGATAAGTCAAGGCAGCCACTGCTATCCCTACATAGAGAACCGTCCAGCTAGGAGTGGAATGAACCCTCCGACCAGGACAGGCAAATTTGATGGTGAATCCAGCAATCAAGACCAAATCCAAGAGAAATGAAAACCACCAGAGCCCTTGCGCTACTATAGGAAGATGAGCGAACACACGAAAGACATAGGTCGATAAAATCATTCCAGCCATGGGGAAGGTAGCCATTCCTGACAAAAGAGGTGGCTTGGTCAATTCTTGCTTGGTTTCTTTCCAATTAAGCAAATGAAGAATCAGAAAGAATATCCACAAAATCAAACCGGACATACTCAGTAGATGTGACAGAACTGGCAACATATCTAAAACGAGATTCCCAGCTCCTGCTAAACCGAGCAAACAACCAGAAAATACCAAGGGGAGTTTTTTCATCCTAACCTCCAATAATTATGTTAGTTTCAGTATAGCATAAAAGCGCTTAAATGAGGGATTAAAAAAAACGAAGTCCGTGGATTTCAGACTCCATTTTTTGCTCAGATATGAATTAAGCATACGGTTGCAATTCTGGATTAATTGGTGTATTGGCTAGGTTATTAGCATAGTTACAAAGACTTGCTAGACTGACACCAAGGACTACATCCAAGGCATTTTGTTGCGTGTAACCAGCTTCTAAAAACTCAGACAAAGCTTCATCTCCTACACGACCTTTGGTATTGATAACCGCCAAAGTAAACTTAGCTAGGGTATCCAATTTAGGATCTGTTTCAATCGGAGTGCGATTACGAAGGGCTTGAAGCAGGTCATCATTCATCTGGATTTGTTTGATGGAAAAGGCTGTGTGACCTGCGACACAGAAGGCACAACCATTAGTTACGGCTGCCGTGATTTGCACCACTTCACGCTCAACAGGTGTCAAGCTGTTGCGACGGTTGATAGCTCCGACAGTTCTGTAGGCTTCTAGGGCAGTAGGTGCATTAGCCAAGAGTCCGATTAGATTTGGAATAAAGCCATTGTTGTCTTTTTCTACTGTTTCAAGAACTTCTTTCACTTCTGCTGGTGCTGATTCTACTGTATGGATTGTAAATGTTGTCATCATAAAACCTCTTTTCATTTTGTTGAAACCTAGTCTATCACAGATTCTATACCTTGTATAATATATATTTTAAATTGCACTGATAAAAATTCTTTATGAAAGTAAAAAATCACACGAGCTGTGTGATTTCATTATTTATCAAAATACTTTTTAGTCTCAGCAATAACGACTGGCGACAAGACTAAAAGGGCAATCAAGTTTGGCAGAGCCATCAAGGCATTGACAATATCTGCGATAATCCAAACCATATCCAACTCGATAAATCCTCCCAACAAGACCATGAGCACAAAGACCACACGGTAGAGCCAGATGAAACGAACACCAAAGAGAAACTCGAAACAACGTTCTCCATAATAGTTCCAACCTAGAATCGTCGTGAAGGCAAAGAGCACAAGGAAAATGGTCAAGAGGGCAGGCCCAAAGTGTGAAAAGACTGTTGAGAAGGCTGACTGAGTCAAAGCTACTCCATTCAAGTCACTATTCCATACTCCTGTCACCAAAATGGTCAAACCAGTTAGAGTACAGATGATGAGGGTATCAATAAAGGTTCCTGTCATGGAAATCAAACCTTGCTCTACTGGTTCATTCGTCTTAGCAGCCGCAGCTGCAATGGGAGCAGAACCCAGACCAGATTCGTTTGAGAAGACACCGCGCGCCACACCATTTTGGATAGCCATTCGAATGCTAGCACCGGCAAAGCCACCTACCGCAGCAACCGGACTAAAGGCTGATGTTAAGATTAAAGCGATTGTGGCAGGAATTTTCTCGATATTAAAGAAAATAACTGTAAGAGTTCCTAGAATATAGATGATAGCCATAAAAGGAACAACGGTAGTTGAAACCTTAGAGATGGACTTGAGTCCACCAAAGACTGCAATCGCTACAAATACAGACAAAATAAGAGCTGTGATGGCTGGAGAAATAGCCGTTGTATTTTGGATAGACTCTGTAATCGAGTTGACTTGGGTGAAGGTTCCGATTCCCAACAAAGCTACTAAGACACCTGCGATAGCAAAGAAGATAGCAAGTGGTCGCCACTTTTCTCCCATCCCTAGAAGGATATAATG
The DNA here is from genome assembly GCF_013277115.1 of Streptococcus sp. 714. Lineage (GTDB taxonomy): Bacteria > Bacillota > Bacilli > Lactobacillales > Streptococcaceae > Streptococcus. The sequence continues at coordinate 16,494 of NZ_VMMH01000027.1, read as the reverse complement.
CATTGGTCCTCCCGCTACTGCACCATGGTCGTCCTTAGTGCGGTATTTGATTGCCAAGAGTCCTTCCGCATACTTGGTAGCCATTCCAAAGAAAGCAGCCATCCACATCCAAAAGAGGGCTCCTGGGCCACCGACCTTGATAGCCGTCGCGACTCCGATAATATTTCCCGTACCAACTGTCGCTGCGAGTGCTGTACACAAGGCCGCAAAGCTGGATACATCCCCATGCCCCTTGTCCTTAGTAAAAATAAGCTGGAAGGCCTTAGGCAAACGCAAAATCTGCAAGAGTCCTAGACGGGCAGTGAGATAAATCCCTGTTCCGACCAATAAAATCAAGAGGGGAGGTCCCCAAGCAAAAGCATCGATTAATTTAAGCAATTCTAACATTCTATTCTCCTATCTTTTCAACCCCAAAAGAAAGAGCACATGCAAGATACATGTACTCTGGAATGCTTAGATAAATGCTAAAAAGCGGTCTATCCTAGCTCTGTCCTTTTACCTGAGAGTTTGAGCAGTTGCCTTGCCCCTTCGGTGCCTTTACGGTCTCTCCAGAGTTCCGTCCATTTACAGTCATGGAAAATCAAACGATTCTCCACTTCTATTAAACTTCATTCGGTGTTGGTATTTAATTGATTCTTATTTTACAAAAAATGTTGGCTTTTGTCAATGTGTTTATTAATAAAACTTAATTCAACAGTTTTTACTGTATAAAGCCCGGAATACTTCTATCCTTTAAAAGTCACAATAGTTGCACCACTACCTCCAGCATTTTGCGGGGCATAGCCGAAACTCTTGACATGTTTGTTTCTTTGTAGGTATTTGGTGACTCCTTCACGGATGACACCTGTCCCGATACCATGGATGATATCGACTTGGGCCATATTGTTAAGCAGGGCTTGGTCAATAAAGGCATCTAGCTCATTCATGGCTTCTTCATAACGTTTGCCTCGAAGGTCCAGTCTTGCTTGTGGACCTCGGCCAGAAGTCCGTTTCACAACATTGACTTGTTTCTTCTTGACTTGCTTTTCTTGCTGGGCTTGAACAAGGTCAAATTCTTTCTCTTCCAAGGTCATCTTAATTAAGCCGACTTGGGCTTCCCAGCGACCGTCCTTGAGTTGACTGGTCAAGGTACCACGCTGTCCATAACTGAGAACCACGATATCATCTCCCACCTTTGGAGCTCGTTTTTTCTTGGCCTTTTGAAGGACCTTGTTTTTAGACAAGTCCACTTTTTCAGGAGCCAATTTTTTCAACTTGGCCTTGGCTTCAATGATTTCATGGGGTTTAAGTTGAGATTTACTGTGGAGATTTTTGAGAATCTGGTCACTTTCACTTAGGGCCATGTCTACAATCTCACTAGCTTGTTCACGCGCCTTATTAAGCTCGGTTTCCTTTTCACGATTTAACTCATTGTAGAGTTTTTTGAGCGCTCGATTCATCTTGAGATTTTCTTGCTCCACCTCACGGATATTGTCCAAGCGTTTGCGACTCTCTAGCGTCTGCTCTTCCAGTTGTTCAATGATACGATTGACATCATTGTCCTGATCGACCTGCTGACTGGCATCCCCTACGATAACTTCAGATAGGCCTAGACGTTTAGCAATTTCAAAGGCATTGCTTCGGCCAGGAACACCCTGCATAAAGCGATAGGTCGGGCGAAGAGTTGCAGTATCAAACTCCATGCTGGCATTTTGCACAAAGGCTGTCTCAATACCGTAGGCCTTGAGTTCCGGATAGTGGGTCGTCGCCATGGTCTTGACTTGACGCAGGCGAAGGTCTTCCAGAATAGCCATGGCAAGGGCAGCTCCCTCTTGAGGGTCTGTACCAGCCCCCAACTCATCCAAAAGTAAGAGCGAATGCTGATTGACTTTGCCAAGAATATCCACAATATTGGTCATGTGGCTAGAGAAGGTAGACAAACTCTGCTCAATAGACTGCTCATCGCCAATATCAGCAAAGATTTCTTCAAAAATACCGACACGACTTCCCTTGTCTGCTAAAATCGGCAATCCTGACTGAGCCATAACCTGTGTCAAGCCCAGAGTTTTGAGCATGATGGTCTTACCACCAGTATTAGGACCTGTGATAACAATGGCTGTTAAATCTTGGCCAAAATGGACATCATTTGCGACCGCATTTTTGACCAAAGGATGGCAGACATGGAGCAGTTGGATCTCCTGATTTTCTGATAACTTAGGAACGACCGCTTGCCTTTCTTGGATAAAACGAACCTTGGCACGAATCAAGTCTAGATGACCGATAATCCAAGCATCGTTAGCAATCTCAGCAGCATGAGGGCGGACACGCTCAGAAATTTCTTGGAGAATGCGAAGCATTTCATAGCGCTCATCTACTCGCAGACTGGCAATTTCTTCGCTCAGTTTGACCACCTCACGAGGTTCGATATAGACGGTATTTCCGCTGGCAGAAATATCATGAACGACACCTGCAATCTTGTTACGATAAGTGTTTTTGACTGGTAAAACCTGACGGCCATTTCTGCTGGCAATGATTCCTTCCGTCAACATCTGCGCTTTTTGCTTAAGCAAATCTTGCAAAACATCGCGTACCTGACTCTCACTATTATGGATTTTTCGACGGATGCGCGCCAATTCTTCACTAGCGAAATTTTCAATGAAACCTGCATCATTAAAGGCCTGTAAGTTTCCTTGTAATTGCGGAAAATCGTGTAGTTTCTCAAACCAAAGGGCTAGTTCTTCCAAGCTGACATTTTCCAGATTGGCATAAAAACTTTGAAGCTCTCGGCTAGAAAGAAGCACGCGCTTCAAGAGTAGGAACTCCTCAATATTGAGGTCTGCTCCCATCTCCAACCGCTTGCAGACTCCTGCAATTTCCTTGGTTGCGAGAATGGTAAAATGCGGTTGCTCGACAAAGAGAGCCTGCATTTCCTTCATCTCAGCAAAAGCCTGTTTGATTTTATCTGCTTTGGCAGTCGGAGCCAGCTGTCTCAATTGCTCCAAGCCCTGCTCAGTCAACAAATGGGGTTCAAACAAGGCCTTGACCTTATTGAACTCTAATGTTTCTAATATTTTCTTGTTCATCGTTATTTCCTTGTCTTTGAATATCTAGATGTATTAGTTTTTCACATTCTGATAGATTCTAGTCAATCTGTAAACAAAGGGCTAGGAAAACTCCTGCCCTTTTTATCCGATTAAATTTGTCACCCAGATTTGTTTAAGCCAACTAGTTGTTACTGGTATGCTCTGGATGATGTGTTTTGCGACGATACTCTTTTCAAGAGGATTTTGTATAGCTGCCATGGGAATGGTCGCCAAGATGGTCAAGGCCATTTGCAAGACAAATAAGGTCACCAACATGGACAAGACACCTGCTGAAACTTGGAACAACTTGCCACCCAGTTTTTTACTAGGAATCAAGTGCAAGAGAAGACCAAGCAAACGACCGATGCTATAGACAATCCCAAACACAAGCAAGTAGCCGATACCTGCATAAAAGACCTTATCCAGCTGAAAGAGTTGATCCGATGGGAAAAAGAAAGTTCCCTGACCTTCCTGTGGATTTGCATAAGGGAGCAATAAATGGAATTGTTCTCCCAGTCCCTTGTAAAACTGGCCAGCCATAAAAGCCGATGCCATGGCTGAAATCAGGTAATAAACCTGTAAGAGCAGGCCTCTCCGATAGCCGATATAAAATCCCCAAGCCAAGACCAATAGAAGAAGGAGTGAAATCATAAGGAATCCTCAATCTTGCTCTGTTCTTGCTTGCAAGTCACCAGCTTGTGACGGAGTTCTTCTAATTCTTGCTCCTTATCATCAAATTCAATCTCACGGCTGAGTTGAGTTGATAAACAGTTAACTGCCAACAAAAGAGCGATGGTTTCATCGTCTGCACTAGGCATTTGTTCTTTAATTGCTTGGTATTTTTCTGTCGCAACCTTGGCGATTTCCTCCATAAAAAGGTTATCATGTTCGCTTGTTAAGGTTAACGTTTTTTTCCCGAATGTAAATTTGAATCGATTTAGATTTGCCATAAAATTCACCTCACGATATTATACCAAAATTCGCTAATTTTGTCAGTTTTTACAAATTTGCCTGCTTTTATGGTACAATAGAAACTATGGCAAGTATAACACTCACACCAAGCGAAAAGGAGATTCAGGCTTTTCTTGAACACTATCAAACCAGTCTGGCTCCCAGCAAGAATCCCTATATCCGCTACTTTTTGAGACTGCCTCATGCAACGGTTTCTATCTATACCTCTGGAAAGGTCTTGCTTCAGGGTGAAGGAGCTGAGAAATACGCCAGTTTCTTTGGCTATCAAGTTGTAGAGGAAACTAGCGGACAAAATCTCCCTTTGATTGGGACAGATGAGGTAGGGAATGGTTCCTACTTTGGTGGGCTTGCAGTTGTGGCTTCCTTTGTCACACCTGACCAGCATGCCTTCTTGCGAAAACTCGGTGTGGGGGATTCTAAAACTCTGACCGACCAAAAGATCCGTCAGATTGCTCCTATCCTCAAGGAAAAAATCCAGCACCAGGCACTCCTTCTCTCACCAAGCAAGTACAACGAGGTCATCGGAGACCGCTACAATGCTGTTTCAGTTAAGGTGGCCCTCCATAACCAGGCTATCTATCTTCTCCTTCAAAAAGGTGCTCAGCCTGAGAAAATTGTGATTGATGCCTTTACCAGTGCTAAAAATTATGACAAGTACTTGGCTCAAGAGGCCAATCGTTTCAGCAATCCTATCAGCTTAGAAGAAAAGGCTGAGGGCAAATACTTGGCTGTCGCAGTTTCTTCTGTCATTGCGCGTGATCTCTTTCTGGAAAATCTTGAAAATCTGGGACGAGAACTGGGTTATCAACTTCCAAGTGGGGCTGGAACGGCTTCTGATAAGGTAGCTAGCCAGATTTTACAAGCCTATGGTATGCAGGGACTCAACTTCTGCGCCAAACTGCACTTTAAAAATACTGAAAAAGCGAAAAAACGCTTAGAAAGGTAAGTTATGAATTCATTTAAAAATTTCCTAAAAGAGTGGGGATTGTTCCTCCTGATTCTGTCATTACTAGCTTTGAGCCGTATCTTTTTTTGGAGTAATGTCCGCGTAGAAGGACATTCCATGGATCCTACCCTAGCGGATGGCGAAATTCTCTTTGTCGTTAAGCACCTCCCTATTGACCGTTTTGATATCGTAGTGGCCCATGAGGAAGATGGCAATAAGGATATCGTTAAGCGCGTGATTGGAATGCCTGGCGACACTATCCGTTATGAAAACGATAAACTTTACATCAATGACAAAGAGACGGACGAACCTTACCTAGCTGACTACATCAAACGCTTCAAGGACGATAAACTCCAAAGCACCTACTCAGGCAAGGGATTTGAAGGAAATAAAGGCACTTTCTTTAGAAGCATCGCTCAAAAAGCTCAAGCCTTCACAGTCGATGTCAACTACAATACCAACTTCAGCTTTACTGTTCCAGATGGAGAATACCTTCTCCTCGGAGATGACCGCTTGGTTTCGAGCGACAGCCGCCACGTAGGTACTTTTAAAGCAAAAGATATCACAGGGGAAGCTAAATTCCGCTTCTGGCCAATCACCCGTATCGGAACATTTTAAGAAATCGAAGAGGCCGAGAATCAAGAATCTCAGCCTCTTCTTCTATCGTGAGAAGTGATCGTTTATTGACTATAGTAAAAACAACCCCAACTCTCACCTATTCATACAAAGGAATTTTATGGAAGTTTATTTTTCAGGAACCATTAAACGGATTATTTTTGAAAATCCCAGCAATTTTTATCGCATCCTCCTCCTAGAAATCGAAGATACGGACGCAGAGGATTTTGATGATTTTGAAATCATTGTCACAGGAACCATGGCTGACGTGATTGAGGGAGAAGACTATACTTTTTGGGGGCAAATTGTCCAGCACTCCAAGTATGGGGAGCAACTGCAAATCAGTAGTTATGAAAGAGCAAAACCAACTAGCAAGGGATTGGTTAAGTACTTTTCAAGTAGCCATTTCAAAGGAATTGGTATCAAGACAGCTCAGAAAATCGTGGACACCTATGGCGACAATACCATTGACGAGATTCTGCAACACCCAGAAAAGCTAGAAGGCATCGCAGGACTCTCTGCCAAAAACCGCGAGGCTTTCGTCTCCACCCTCCGTCTCAACTACGGAACAGAGATGGTTTTAGCCAAACTAGCCAACTACGGCATTCCCAATAAACTAGCCTTTCAGATTCAAGACTTTTACAAGGAAGAAACCCTTGATGTGGTTGAAAATTATCCCTACCAGCTGGTTGAGGATATCAAAGGCTTGGGCTTTACCATTGCTGACCAACTAGCGGAAGAACTAGGCATCGAAAGTCAGGCTCCTGAACGCTTCCGTGCTGGTCTAGTTCACAGTCTTTTTCAGGCCTGTATGGAAACAGGGGATACCTATGTTGAAGCACGGGATTTGCTAGAACAAACCCTTACTCTCCTTGAGTCTTCCCGTCCCGTGGAACTGGATCCCAGCCAAGTAGCTCAAGAACTCTCCTACCTCATCGAAGAAGACAAGGTTCAGCAGATTGATACCAAAATCTTTGATAACAGTCTCTTTTTCGCTGAGGAAGGCATCCGCAGCCACTTGGTTCGTATCCTTGAAAAAGGAAAACAGAAGAGTCAGGATTTAGAAACTATCCAAAAACATATCACTACTGTCGAGCAAGAACTGGGGATTGAGTATGATAACATTCAAAAACAGGCGATCTGCGACGCTATCCAGAACAAGGTCTTTATCCTGACAGGTGGGCCTGGCACTGGTAAAACAACTGTTATCAATGGGATTATCGCTGTTTATGCTCTCTTAGAAGGACTTGATCTCAGGAAAAAAAGCAACCTGCCCATTCTTCTTGCCGCTCCAACTGGTCGAGCAGCCCGCCGTATGAATGAATTGACAGGTTTGCCTAGCGCGACCATACACCGTCACTTGGGAATGACAGGCGACGATGATACCAGTCACCTGGAAGATTATCTGGATGCCGACTTTATCATCGTGGACGAATTTTCCATGGTGGATACTTGGCTGGCCAATCAACTCTTCTCCAACATCTCTTCTAACAGTAAGATTCTAATCGTAGGCGACAGCGACCAGCTACCGTCTGTCAGTCCTGGACAGGTTCTAGCAGATCTGCTTCATATCCCTTTGATTCCACAGACTCGCTTGGAAAAAATCTACCGGCAAAGCGAAGAATCAACTATCGTTACCTTAGCTAGTCAGATTCGACAAGGCATCTTGCCAGCTGATTTCACCCAGAAAAAAGCAGACCGTTCCTACTTTGAAATTGCTAGTGGCCATATTCCTGCCATCATTGAGAAAATCTTAGGTGCTGCCCTCAGAAGTGGCATCCCCGCCCGTGATATCCAAGTTCTGGCTCCCATGTACAGAGGGACAGCAGGGATTGATGCCATCAACCAGCTCATGCAAGACCTCCTTAACCCACCACAAAAAGACCAACTTGGTTTTGAAGCTCCCCAGTGCCACTATCGCAAGGGCGACAAGGTCATTCACTTGGTCAACGATGCTGAAATCAATGTCTTTAATGGGGATTTGGGAGCTATCACAGACCTGATTCCTGGTAAATACACCGAATCGAAACAAGACGAGATTGTCATTGATTTTGATGGCAATGAAGTCTCTTACCCACGTAACGAATGGTACAAGATTCGCTTGGCCTATGCCATGAGTATCCATAAGTCTCAGGGAAGTGAGTTCCCAGTTGTCATCCTACCGATTACCAGTGCTAGCCGACGTATGCTGGAGCGCAATCTCATCTACACAGCCATTACACGCGCCAAAAGCAAGCTTATCTTACTAGGCGAATTACAGGCCTTCGACTATGCTACCCAACATATCGGAACAGCCCGAAAAACCTATCTGATTGAACGATTCAGCGATTTAATTGAAAATGTTGAAGAAAAGCAACAAGTTGTTTCCGAAAATGCCACATCAACTGACTCTGAACAATCCTACATCCTAACCGAAGAAAACTGGGATAGCATCCCAGCCATGATTGGGATTACAGACGCAGACCTCAAAGAGATTTTTGGAAATTAGTGCATAAGAAAACCCACCTAATCAGGTGGGATTTTATCTTATTGAAATTATTTAACTGTTGCTGTGCTTGTAATCAACTCAACAGCTTTTTTGATTGTGATGTCGTGTTTCAACATATCAGCTGAAAGTAAGCTTTGTACTTGTGCAACTTCCATGTTGTAGTCTGTTGCCAATTGCTCAATTTCTTTTTGGATTTCTTCTTCTGAAGCGTCAAATCCTTCAGCTTTGGCAACTGCTTCGATAACAAGGTTAGTCTTAGTACGTGACTCAGCTTCTCCCTCGTATTGTTTGTGAAGATCTTCCTGAGTAGTTCCAGTGATTTGGAAGTACATGTCAGGGTTGATACCTTGACGTTGCAAGTTTCCAAGGAATTCGTTTACTGAACGGTGAACTTCTTCATGGATCATTTCTTCTGGAAGTTCTACGATTTCAGCGTTTTCTACAGCTTTATCAATTGCTGCACCTTCAACGGCATCTTTGTAAGCTTCTTCTTTAGCAGCAACCAATTCGTTGCGGTATTTTTCTTTCAATTCAGCAAGTGTTTCAACTTCTTCATCGATGTCTTTTGCAAGCTCATCGTCAAGAGCTGGAACTTCTTTAGCTTTTACTTCGTGGATAGTTGTCACGAATTTAGCTTCTTTACCTGCAAGGTCTTCTGCTTGGTAGTCTTCTGGGAATGTTACGATAACGTCAACAGTTTCACCAGCTGAGTGACCTACCAATTGGTCTTCGAAACCAGGGATGAATTGACCTGAACCAAGTCCAAGTGAGAAGTTTTCACCTTTTCCGCCGTCAAATTCAACACCGTCGATAGAACCAACGAAGTCGATCACAACAGTGTCGCCGTTTTCAGCAGCAGCTTCTTTGATAACCAATTCAGCCAAGTTGTTGCGTTCGCGTTCGATACGCTCTTCGACGTCAGCGTCAGTTACTTCTTTTTCTACATCAACTGATACTTCAAGGTTTTTGTAGTCACCCAATTTTACTTCAGGTTTTGTAACAACTTCAGCAGTGATAACCCAGTCTTGACCTTTTTCCATTGAAGTTACATCAATTTTTGGTTGAGCAACCACTTCAAGACCAGCTTCTTTTACAGCTGCTTCATAAGCGTTTGGCAAAAGAGCGTTCATAACGTCTTGGTAAAGTGACTCTTCACCAAATTTTTTGTCGAAGATAGGACGTGGAAGGTGACCTTTACGGAAACCTGGAACATTAAGAGATTTCTTCACTGAGTTGAAGACACGGTCCAATTCTGGTTTGATTTGGTCTTGAGAGATAGTGAAAGTCAAGACACCACGGTTTGTTTCTTTGTTTTCAAATGATACAGACATTCTGTCATTTCTCCTTAAAATTTTTTAAATACAGCCTATTATAACATAAACGAGCGACTTTTTTCAAGTAATGACTGCGCTTTTCAACGATGGGAGAGATACTTGCTCGCTTCTTTGATACTAAGATCAGCCATTCTTTCCTTGTTTTTCTCAATGAAAGTTTCTACCCAAGCTGGATTCGTTTTGGAGTAGTCTCGCAGAGCCCAGCCAATGGATTTATTAATAAAGAATTCTGTTTGATTCAGATTATTTTGCAGGATCTTTTCCATCAGTTGGACATTGGTCTTCGCTTTTCTTAACAACTGGTGGTCAATAGCAACTCGTCTCAGCCAGATATTGTCTGATAGGCTCCATTGGAGGATTAGTTTTTCCATTTCCGGTTTATCGTATACCAAACTTCCTACTATGCGATCTAGGATATCCACCGTATCCCACCAAGACTTGGTAACAACCAACTGCTCTAGCTTAGGCAAATCGCTGTCCTTTAGATAAGACTGCATGGCTTTCAAATAATTTGCAGCCACATACTGGTATTCTCTAGACTCTTTTTCCCAGCAAGTATCTACAAAATCCCAATCGATAATCTTTGTTTTTTTCGCTTCTGGAAAGTATTTTTTATAGAGTTTATTTCTTTCTGGCGCCGCAACGCCTAGAAAGGAAAATTGATGGCGCATATAGGCCTCCATGGGCCCTGATTTTTTAGGATCTTTTGCTGCTTCTAGATCCTCAAGTAAATCTGTTAGACTCATCTAAAACTCCTCATGCCCTACCAAGTGATGCTGGAAGGCATAGACTGCTGCCTGAGTGCGATCGCTAACCTCAAGCTTGGCAAGAATGTTGGACACGTGGGTCTTGACCGTCTTGAGAGAGATAAAGAGTTCATCTGCGATGCGCTGATTTTCGTAGCCCTTGGCGATCAGCTGAAGTACATCTCGTTCACGCGCAGTCAATTCCTCGTGAAGCTCCATATGATTGCGGTGGTATTCGACTTTCTTGCTGACCTCTTGCTCAATGGCCAACTCACCAGCAGCCACCTTTCGGACAGCGTGGAGCAGTTCGTCTGCACTAGAAGTCTTGAGCATATAGCCCCTAGCACCTGCGTTTAAGACAGGCATGATTTTTTCATTGTCCAAGTAAGATGTGACAATTAATATCTTGGCTTCAGGCCATTCTTTAAGGATAGCTAAGGTCGCGTCAATCCCATTCATCTCAGGCATAACAATATCCATGACAATGACATCTGGACGCAGTTCCAATGCCAAGTCAATACCTTGAGACCCATTTGCAGCCTCGCCCACAACTTCTACATCGTCTTGGAGGTCAAAGTAGCTTTTCAAGCCCAAGCGGACCATTTCATGGTCATCTACTAGTAAAATTCTCATCTTTACTCCTTTATCATTCCTTATCGAGCAAGGGAATGCGGATATCAACTGCCAGCCCTTGCTTGGGAGCTGTTAATAACTGAACCGTACCTGCCATATCTTCAACCCGCTCCTTGATATTACGGAGTCCATAACTCAAGTCATCTAAACTCCCCAACTGGAAACCAATCCCATTGTCCACCACCTTCAGTTGCAATTCAACATTCGTCTGATAGAGATAGACATCCAGACAAGAGGCCTGGGCATGGCGGAGAGTATTGCTAATCAACTCCTGCAAGATTCGGAAAATATGCTCCTCAATCTTCTTGGGCAATTTCGTCACATTTTGCTTGAAACTAACCTTTAGATCACTCTTGTCCTCAAGCTCTTTTAAGAGGATTTGAATTCCCTCAACCAGACTCTTCTGCTCCAGTTCAACTGGTCTCAAATGCAAGAGCAAGACTCTCAAGTCCTTTTGGGCTGTTTCAAGGATGGCTGTGACACTCTGCAACTGGGTCTGCATCTTTTCTCTATCCAATTTCAAAGCCTGCTGACTGACACCTGATAAAATCATGTGAGCCGCAAACAACTCCTGACTAACCGTATCATGCAAATCCCGAGCAATCCGCTTTCGTTCCTTCTCGATGATTTCCTCTTCCTGAGCAAGACTGTAATTTTCAGCCTTTTGAAGAGCCTCTGTCAAGAGGTTAAGTTTTCCTGACAAGGACTTGAAACTGGCGTCCAAATCTGGATCTGAAACCTGAACCACTTCTTGCCCTGCCAATAAACGCTTGAGATTGGCCTGCATTTTTCTTAGAAAAAGCTCTTCCACACCTCGCCAAAACAGGGCTAAGAGACAGGTCATGGACATGCTGAAAACCAACAACAAAAAGACAAATTTTTCTGTTTTTTCGACATCATGCAGGAAAATTGACCAATCAAAATCAAGGATTTCCAACAAACTATGAGACAGAAATAAGACAAAGAGGAAGGAGGTAATAGCAATGATTATATAAGCTTGTTTTTTCATCCTCTGACCACCTCCACATCCCCAATCATAGTGGTCAAGAGAATCTTGATGCTCTTGTTACTCTTGAGATAGTCTCTTGTTTCCTGATGATAGTGTTCATTGCGGAGGGCTCGCTTGGGATGATTGAAAAAAGTCAAATCCCCATAAAGACAATTAACACTGAGACTGACTTCCACATCTACAGGTACAATGATTTTAGTTGTTCCTACCATCTTTCTGAGGATAATAACATTATCATGATTGGTTAGGATGACCCTCTCCAGATGAATGGTGTCCTTGCCCATAAGACGAAAGAGATTGATATCATCAAACTGGCAAGTCTGGTAGCTTGAAAAATGATGGAGATTCCCAAACCAACGATTTTTCTCCTTCTTAACCGTCACCACCTCTTCAAACACCAAATTTGTCTGCTCTTTTTCCTGATTCATCATCGGATAAAGAAGAAAGAGACTGTATATGACCGCAACAAAAATCGCTAGAATCACAAAGGGATTGAGCATGACGATGAAAAAGAAGAGAATGGTTGCCACCACTAACAGAAGGTTATTCCCCTCTTTACCAGTGTAATAGCGAATCAAAAGTAAAAAGAGGAATAGAATCAGCAGAAAACGCGAAAAATGCTCTGATACCATCAAAATCAGAGCTCCCGTCAAAAGACAGGCTTCGATAAATAAAAAGATTTTAAATTTTCTCATACATGTATCCTCTTCCTTCTATTTTATCACAATTCAAAAAAGTCACCTCGGTCTGAAGATGGAAAAAAGGCGGTGGTTACGCCTTTTTCATCTGATCATTTGCTTCTTTTAGTTTGCCGTAAAGAATATAGTCTACGCTTTGCAAATCTGCTACGGTAGCACAATTAAGGGCACACATAATCAAACGCAAATCTGCTTTCCAGCTTTGGACAATGCCAATCACCTCTTCGACTGAATAGGTTTCAACCAATTCCAGAACTGTTCGAGACAGTCCCACAGCCTTGGCACCAAAGACCAGACACTTAATCATATCCAGCGGATTGCGAACGCCACCACTGACCAAGAGTTCGACCTTGTCTTTCCAGTCTTGGGCATTGAGAAGGGCTTGCATGGTAGACTGGCCCCATTGATTGAGGTAGCCACGTTGACCACTGCGACGGTTTTCGATATAAGCAAAGCTAGTTCCACCACGACCTGATAGGTCGACAGTTCGAACCCCTAGTTCATAGGCTCTTTCAATGGTCTTTACATCCATCCCAAAGCCCACTTCCTTTAGGACAATAGGAACGGGGATTTGCTTGCTATAGTCTGCCAGATGCGATTGCCAGCTTCGAAACTTTCTTTCTCCCTCTGGCATGAGTAATTCCTGCATGACATTGACATGCACTTGTAGGAGAAGAGGACTCATCTCTTCTACAGTCTGAAGACCTAACTCGACAGGCTTGTCCAATCCAATATTGGTTCCAAGAAGGAGATTTGGATGACTAGACTTGACAGAAAATGAATCATCTGTAGGATCCTTGAGGGCTGCGCTATAAGAACCCGTCACAAACAAAATCCCACAGGCTTCCGCCACCTGAGCTAGTTTTTGATTGATTTCTCGTCCTTTATCACTTCCACCTGTCATGGCATTGATATAAAAAGGAAAATCCCACTTTCGACCTGCAAACTCTGTAGACAAATCAATCTCATCCAGGTCGTAAAGAGGCAAGGAAGAATGAATCAACTCCACCTCATCAAAGCTATTATAGGAACTTTTCTGTTCAAGGGCATAGCGGATATGCTCGTCCTTACGATTTGTCGTCATGTCCTATCCTTTCTTGGTATAAGAGCTCAATCCCCAGATCGGCCCAACGATTTTTTAAGGTTTCAGTTGATTGCGCATCAAAACTCAAAGCAATCCCACAGTCACCACCACCAGCGCCACTACTCTTGGCAACAGCTTGCAAATCTTGACTGGCTTCTTTCAGTTGTCTGAGCGAAGGTGTGTAAATATCTGAGCTCAAGTCTTCTAAAAGTTGACTGGCTACTTCTACTTGCTCGATAACTTTTTCGGCTTTTCCTTGCTCCAAGGCTTCTACCAAAGTAGCTACCATTTCTTTTGAGGAAGTTAAAAAATTCTGATTGATGTTTTGCTTGATTTGCTTGACCATATCACTAGATACGGCCACTTCCTTGGTCCATCCTACTAGGAAATCACATTCTAGGGCAGGTTGTACGTGTGAGATTGAAAATCCCCAATCACGCTCCAAAACTATCACCAAGTTTTCTTCTTCCAACCAAGCAGCCACCTTCTGGCGATCAAATGACTGGTAGAGAACCAAATCCTCTGCCACGATACAGGCAAGGTCTCCCATAGAGCCATTGTCTCCTCGCTTGAGCAAGACCGCGCTAGCCATCTTGAATAAAAGATCCTGATCAACCGTAATATCATATAGAGCCAGTAAAGCCTTGACAACCAAGACAACGACGCTGCCACTAGAACCCAGACCAAACTTTTTCCCTTCCCGTTCCATTTTTCCTCGAATCTCTAGAGAAAAAGGTCTTAAATCCTGACCTCGATAAGTCAGGAAATCTTCCACTAAAGCAATCGTTTCTTGAATCAAGCTATAATTAGGATTTGGCGTCAAGTCTACTGAGAAATCAAACATATCTGAGTAGATACGGTAGCTGTCAGAAAAGGCAATCTCGCCCTTCATATAGATAGGAATAGCCTTTATCAAGGCCAACTGCCCTGGTTCTAGAATAGCATATTCACCTGCCCAATAGAGTTTTCCGCAAGTTTTAACAGCAATCATCTTGACTCAAATCCTTTGTTTTTGACACAATCAAGCGATAACGCTGACTGAAGATTCCAGATAAATGCTCCAAGTCTTTCTCTTGACAAAGAACTTTGACATTGGGACCAGCATCCATGGTAAAGTAGCAGGCCTCTCCTTGCTCACGAAGCTGGCGGACAAAGTCCATGGCTTCATAGGAAGCATCCGTTAGATATGAAAAGGCTGGACTAGCAGTTTTTGTCGTAGCGTGCATAGCAAGGGCATTTTTCTCCGTTAGTTCCCCAACCTTGGCAAAGTCATTCTCTTTGAGGTAAATCAGCATATCCTGATAATCTTTCTCAGACTGACGCACCCAGTCATCAAAGGTCGTCGAGGTTTCCACACAAAGTTTCATCCCGTCACGGCTAGAGATTGGTTTTTTCTTGTCTTCTAGCACCAACATAATCATAGCTAGCTTCAAGTCTGTCTCTACAAGGTAAATTTCCCCACTATCCTTATCCCAGGCACCTAGTGGTCCATAAAAACTCCGAGAGGACGACCCTGAGGCAAACTTAGCCTCCTGTGCCAACTGACTTCTATCCAATCCAAGCTTGAAATAAGCATTACAAGCCTTGACCAAGGCGGACAAACCGCTAGAACTTGAGGATAGGCCCGCTGCCGTAGGCATATTGTTTTGAGTATCAATACGGACAAAGCCTTCATCATCTGGACGGTAACGGTCAATAATCTTGCTCATCTTGGCATGCTCCGCCTCATTTTGTAGCTGACCATTGATATAAAAGGCATCGGCAATCGCATTCGTCGGTAGAGGCGACAAGGTCGTCTCCGTATACATATTTTCCAAAGTCAAAGAAATACTGCTAGTAGCAGGCAACATCTCTTTTTCTTTTTTCTTTCCCCAATATTTGATAATAGCAATATTTGCGTAAGAACGTACTGTTACAGGCTCTCGATCCATGTCTGTACAGCTCCTTTCTCTTCTAATCTTTTTGCTAGTTTTTGTGCGTGTGGCAAATTGTCTGCCAAGACTATGATACAGCCTCCTAGCCCACCACCACTCATCTTGGCACCTAAAGCACCATGGTTAAGAGCCGTTTCAACCAAAGAGTCTGCCTCAGGGCTACTAACACCAATTTCTTTTAAATGTAAATGCGCTTGACTGAGGATTTGTCCCAATCCTTCAGCATCTTTTTGTGAAATCGCATCTTCTGCCTGTTGGGTCAATTCTCCCAAGGCATGCAAAAACGGTAGGGCATCCTTGCCCTTACTTTGAACCACTTGGATGGCTTCACGAGTATGGCCATAAACACCCGTATCGGCAATCACCAAATAGGCGGATAAGGTCATCTCAAGCTCTGTAAATCCTACGTTCTTGATAAAGCGAATAGGCTGGTCACTGAGACAGGTCTTGGCATCCAAACCACTTGGATTCATATGGGCAATCATCTCCGCCCGATTGACCAAGATTTCTAGTACATCATGAGGCAGATCAGCCTCATAGTAGTCAAAAACCGCACGAATAGCCGCTATGCTGATAGCAGCTGACGAACCCATTCCCCGTTTTTCAGGGATAGCCGAGTCAATCTCACAGCGAATGCAGGCTTCTTTGATATCCAAATACTCCAGCGAAGCATACACCGCCATGGACAAGGTATCCTCCTCATAGAGGCGCCAAGGACTCGCTGCAGGAACTACCTTACAAGTCACCTCCACCTCTAAAAGAGGCAGAGAAATGGCAGGATAACCGTAAACAACCGCATGCTCCCCTATTAAAATAATCTTACTATGTGCCTGACCGACACCAACTTTTTTTGTCATGTTTTCCTTTTGCTAGACGAAAAAGCCGTCCCATACTCAATGAAAATCAAAAAGCAAACTAGGAAGCTAGCCGCAGGCTGCTCAAAACACCGTTTTGAGGTTGTGGATAGAACTGA
>NZ_VMMH01000026.1:0-26610 GCF_013277115.1 Streptococcus sp. 714 | reverse complement strand
AAAATGAAAGCGCTATAATTATAGTAAATTACATAGATAAAGAGAGGAGATTTCTCATGATTGAATTTCAAAATATTAGTAAGTTGTACGGTGATAAAGAGGCCTTGAGTAATCTCAATTTGCAGATTGAAAATGGGGAGATTATGGGCTTAATTGGCCATAATGGGGCTGGAAAATCGACCACTATAAAATCCTTAGTCAGTATCATTTCGCCCAGCAGTGGTCGTATTTTGGTAGACGGTCAAGATTTATCGGAAAATCGCTTGGCTATTAAACGAAAGATTGGCTACGTAGCAGACTCGCCTGACTTATTTTTACGCTTAACGGCCAATGAATTTTGGGAATTAATCGCCTCCTCTTATGATCTGACTAGCTCTGACTTGGAGGCTAGTCTAGCTAGGCTATTGAAAATTTTTGATTTTGCTGAAAATCGCTATCAGGTCATTGAAACTTTTTCTCACGGAATGCGTCAGAAAGTCTTTGTCATCGGAGCACTCTTGTCTGATCCTGATATTTGGGTCTTGGACGAACCCTTGACTGGTTTGGATCCCCAGGCTGCTTTTGATTTGAAACAGATGATGAAGGAACATGCACAAAAAGGCAAGACAGTCTTGTTTTCAACTCATGTCCTAGAGGTAGCCGAGCAAGTTTGTGATCGGATTGCTATTTTGAAAAAGGGACATTTGATTTATTGTGGTAGCGTGGAGGGCTTGAGAAAAGACCACCCAGATCAGTCTTTGGAAAGTATCTACCTTAGCCTTGCTGGTAGAAAAGAGGAGGTTTCAGATGCGTCTCAAGGTCATTAAAAAATTAGTTGATATCAATATTCTCTATTCATCTCAAGAAGCTAATCTGGCTAACCTACGAAAGAAGCAGGCTAAGAATCCTGGGAAAAAAGTAAATGTTTCCGCTAGAGTCCTAAGTTCTTACATTTTTTCTAGTCTCTTGGTGCTCATCGCTTTTAGTAATATAGCCATTCATTTTCCTTTTGAGGAAAACCCCATTTATTTTAGTGGAATGATTTCTTTTTTACTGCTGCTTGTCTTTTCAACTTCTTTAACAGCTTTTTACAATGTCTTTTATGAGAGTAAGGACTTGGCATCGTATAGGCCCTATGCTTTTAAAGAATCAGAGATTATAATTGCCAAAGGTCTGTCTGTCCTCTTGCCAGCTCTAGCTGGAATTATACCAATCCTAGCTTATTTTCTAGTCCTCTACATTAGGCTAGCCCCTTCTCTGTGGCTGGGTTTGCCTTTGATGCTGCTGTCCTTGGTCTTATTATTTGTCTCTTTGGCTTTAGTGATGATAGTGGCAGTGCATTTCTTGGCTCAAACTGCGCTTTTTAGAAAGTATCAGTCTATTTTTGCGAATGTGATGATTGGGATAGGGGTTCTCATACCTTTATTATTTGTCTTCTTTGTCCAGTCCACTTCTAGAGGTATAGGTAATCAGACTAAAGAAATTCCACTTCTCCTTTATCCTCTTCATCTCTTTTACAAAATAGCAGTGGAGCCTTTTTCAACAGAAGCCATCCTGGGTCTGCTCGCTTGGATAATTCTAACTGTTTTCTTGCTTTACCTGACCAAAAAGAAAGTTCTTCCTCATTTTTATGACGTGATCCTACTTAACAGTGAGGAGAAGGTCATAAAAGAACGTCGCAGTAAGGAGAGGATTTCAACTACTAAAAAGGGCTTTTTCCGTATGGTTTTGCGCTATAACCTCTCTCTCTTGGGACAGGGGACTGGCGTGATTACTGTGCTTTTTACAAGTGCTTTTATTCCTTATCTCATGATGATCGGTCTGATTTCCAACCTCCGAGATTATCAGATAGTTCCAGATATTCATCCTCCATACTGGTTACCCTTGTTTTTTGTAGGAATGTTTATAGCAGTTGTCAATAACAATATCACCAGCCTGCCTGCAATTGCCTTGTCCTTAGAGAGGGAAAATGTTGATTTTCTTAAGAGTTTACCCTTTGACTTTGCTCGTTATGTGAAAGTGAAATTTTGGATTATATTTGCTGTCCAGTCCTTTTTACCAGTTCTGACGTTGCTTGGCCTTTCTCTATATCTAGGCTTGCCCATCCTTTCGATGATTTACCTTCTTGTGGCATGGATCCTTGCTAGTATCATCCTTTCTTGCCACCATTACTTTAAGGACGTAAAAAATCTGTCAACCAATTGGAGTAGCATTACGGACTTGGTGAACCGTTCAAATCGTATAGTAGCAATTGTTTTGATTTTGGTTTATAGTGTTATCTTAATGATTTTAGTCATTGTGAGTTCATTCTTGGTTCAGTATCTCGCTCCTGTCCTTGCCATCAGCTTGGGAGTAGGAGTTCTTATCTTCTTGCTTGCTCTTGCTATTTTTGGCTATCATTACTATCTGTCACGCATATTGACAGAAATAGAAAAAAGATGAGATAGTTGGTCGCTTGCTTGATAAATTTTATAAAAAGAAATGAGACTGATCAAAAAATCACTTCTAACTAGCAAAAAAACGAGCATTTCCATAGTTGGATATACTCGTTTTTCTATGCCATTTTTCTTATCATAAGAACAAAACGACTAGAAATTTATAACAATGTATAAATCCTACAGCATCAATTGCTTAAATTTGGGACTAGATTTTATCTATGATGTTTTGAATATTAATGGAGCTTGAGATGTTTGCTATTTATGGATAGTGTACAAAGTAAATTGTTACTGGCGAGCTCTCTCCTGCTTCTGGGTTTGCCTTTCATCTAGTTATTCTTATAAAAATCCGTTTTATACTCAATGAAAAACAAAGAGCAAACTAGGAAGCTAGCCTCAGGTTGCTCAAAGCACCGCTTTGAGGTTGCAGATAAAGCTGATGTGGTTTGAAGAGATTTTCGAAGAGTATTAGACTAATTTCCACTTGGGTCAGGCAACTGGAAGTTACTTTGAAAAGTTACCGAGAAATGATTCCTATTTGTAAAACTCTGATAAGTCTTGGCTGATTTGCTAGAAATGTGGTATAATTTTTCTTATGGAAAAGATTATCATTACAGCAACTGCTGAAAGTATTGAACAAGTTAAACAACTGCTCGAAGCTGGCGTAGATCGTATCTATGTCGGTGAGAAAGATTTTGGCCTTCGTCTGCCAACAACCTTTAGTTATGACCAATTGCGTGAAATTGCTAATCTGGTTCATGATGCTGGTAAGGAATTGATCGTTGCAGTCAATGCCCTCATGCACCAAGATATGATGGACCGTATCAAGCCTTTCCTCGATTTCTTGGAAGAAATTAAGACAGATTACATTACAATTGGGGATGCAGGTGTCTTTTATGTGGTCAATCGCGATGGTTATTCCTTTAAAACCATCTATGATGCTTCTACAATGGTGACAAGCAGTCGTCAGATTAACTTTTGGGGACAAAAGGCTGGCGCATCTGAGGCTGTTTTGGCGCGTGAAATTCCATCAGCTGAACTTTTCAAAATGCCAGAGATTTTGGAAATTCCTGCCGAAGTTTTGGTGTATGGTGCTAGTGTGATTCACCATTCTAAACGTCCGCTCTTGCAAAACTACTATAATTTTACGCATATCGATGATGAAAAGACCCGCAAGCGCGACCTTTTCTTGGCTGAACCAAGTGATCCTGAGAGCCATTACTCTATCTTTGAAGATAATCATGGGACCCACATCTTTGCCAACAATGATCTTGATTTGATGACCAAATTGACAGAATTGGTGGAGCATGGTTTTACTCACTGGAAATTAGAAGGACTCTATACTCCAGGTCAAAACTTTGTTGAGATTGCAAAACTCTTTATCCAAGCGCGTAGCTTGATTCAAGAGGGCAACTTTAGCCATGACCAAGCCTTCTTGCTGGATGAAGAAGTGCGCAAGTTACACCCTAAAAACCGTTTCCTTGATACAGGATTTTATGATTACGACCCTGATATGGTTAAATAAAGTAAATGGATAGTTGAGAGAAGGATGAGACAAACATTTCTTCTCTCAATTTTTCTTATTTCTTCACCATTTTCAAAAAAATCAGCAGGCTCGGATGCTCTGTTTACTGGGAATTTTAATACAAGTAACCTTCTTGAGTTTGAAAATTATCCCATGTTTGCAGGTGCCAAATGGCCCTTTTTTTGGTATAATTTTTTATAATGAAAACGATTGGTAATCGCTATGTTGTGGTTGATTTAGAGGCAACTAGCACAGGTAGTAAGGCTAAAATTATCCAAGTGGGAATTGTTGTGATTGAGGATGGGAAAATCGTCGATCACTATACGACGGATGTCAATCCACATGAACCTTTGGATGCTCATATCAAAGAACTGACAGGATTGACAGACCAACGTCTGGCGCAAGCACCTGATTTTTCGCAAGTTGCCAGAAAAATCTTTGACTTGGTGGAGGATGGGATTTTTGTAGCCCATAATGTTCAGTTTGATGCCAATCTCTTGGCGGAAAATTTATTTTTTGAAGGCTATGAACTAAGAAATCCTCGTGTTGACACGGTCGAATTGGCTCAGGTCTTTTTCCCTGAACTGGAAAAATATAGTTTGCCGATTTTGTGTCAGGAATTAGGAATTCCTCTAAAACACGCCCACACAGCCCTTTCAGATGCCCAAGCTACTGCGGAATTACTCCTTTTTCTACGAGAAAAGATGGCCCAGCTTCCTAAAGGTCTCTTGGAACGCTTGCTGGAAATGGCTGACGCTCTCTTATATGAGTCCTACTTGGTTATTGAAGAAATTTATCGCAGCCAATCTATCCTGACTTCTCCAGACTTGGTCGAAGTTCAAGGACTGTATTTCAAGAAAACTGCATCTCCTCTGGAGACACGAAAACTATCTCAAGATTTTTCTAAAAATATTTCTCTATTGAACCTTGAAATGAGGGAGGAACAAGAAAGTTTTGCCAAAGAGGTAGGCTTGCTATTGAAGGATGAGCCTGTCTCATTAATTCAAGCGCCGACTGGGATTGGGAAAACTTATGGCTATCTCTTACCTGCTTTGTCCCAAGTGGAAAATCGTCAGATTGTCCTTAGTGTTCCGACAAAGATTCTTCAAAATCAAATTATGGAAGAAGAAGGTAAAGGTCTCAAGGAGCTATTCCATACAGATATTCATTCTTTAAAGGGGCCACAGAATTACCTGAAGTTGGATGCCTTTTATCGTTCCTTGCAGGAAAATGATGAAAATCGCTTATTTAGGCGCTTTAAAATGCAACTCTTGGTCTGGTTGACAGAGACAGAAACTGGGGATTTGGATGAAATCGGACAACTATACCGTTACCAACATTTTCTAAGAGACCTTCGTCATGATGGGAATTTATCATCCAAGAGCTTATTTGTGACGGAAGATTTTTGGAAAAGAAGTCAAGAAAGGGCACAAGCCTGTAAGCTTTTAGTGACCAATCATGCCTATCTTGTAACCAGACTGGAAGATAATCCTGAATTTGTCAGTGACCGTTTATTGATTATTGATGAAGTCCAAAAAGTTTTGTTGGCCCTAGAAAATCTGCTTCAAGAGACCTACGATATCCAGTCTATTATTGATTTAGTTGATAAGGCTTTAGTAGGAGAAGAAAATAGGATTCAACAACGAATACTAGAAAGTATTCGCTTTGAGTGTCTCTACTTGATAGAACAATTTCAGTCTGGTAAATCTCGAAAAAATATCTTAGATTCTCTCGCCAATCTCCACCAGTATTTTTCAGAATTAGAGGTAGAGGGATTTGAGGAACTGGTTCGCTATTTTACGGCTGAAGGTGATTACTGGCTTGAAGCAACTGAAACGAGTCAGAAGAAAATTCAAATTTCTTCTACAAAATCAGGCCGTATTCTTCTATCTTCCTTAGTGCCTGATTCATGTCAAGTCTTGGGAGTGTCGGCCACTCTTGAGATTAGTCAGAGGGTTTCTTTGGCAGACCTTTTAGGCTATCCTGAAGCCAAATTTGTCAAGATTGAAGCTCATAAAAAACAGGATCAAGAAGTGGTCTTGGTCAAAGATTTCCCTCTAGTAACAGAAACTTCCATAGAAGTCTATGCCAAAGAGGTAGCTGATTTACTGATGGATGTTCAAGCTTTCCAACAACCGATTTTGGTTCTCTTTACTGCCAAAGACATGCTTCTAGTAGTATCGGATTTACTTCCAGTTAGCCATCTGGCCCAGTATAAAAATGGCGATGTTCATCAACTGAAGAAACGCTTTGAAAAAGGTGAACAACAAATCCTGCTTGGTGCAGCAAGTTTTTGGGAGGGAGTTGATTTTTCAAGCCATCCTTTTGTGATTCAAGTTGTACCGAGACTTCCTTTCCAAAATCCCCAAGAGCCCTTGACGAAAAAGATCAATCAGGAACTAATTCAAGAAGGGAAAAATGCCTTTTATGATTATCAATTGCCAATGGCTATTATTCGTTTAAAACAGGCTTTGGGAAGAAGTATGAGACGTGAACACCAACGTTCTTTAACCCTCATTCTGGATAGAAGAATCGTCGGAAAACGATACGGCAAGCAAATAGTGACTTCTATAGCAAAAGAAGCGACTGTTAAAACCGTCTCTCGATCCGAAGTTGATGAGGCTGTTGATAAATTTTTAAATGAACTTTGATAAATAGTATTGTATGAAAGTATAAGGTTAATATATATGAAACGTTCTCTCGACTCTAGAGTCGATTATAGTTTGCTATTGCCAGTATTTTTTCTACTGGTTATTGGCGTGGTGGCTATCTATATAGCTGTTAGTCATGATTATCCAAATAATATTCTGCCCATTTTAGGGCAGCAGGTCGCCTGGATTGCCTTGGGGCTTGTGATTGGTTTTGTGGTCATGCTCTTTAATACAGAATTTCTTTGGAAAGTAACCCCTTTTCTATATATGTTAGGTTTGGGACTCATGGTTCTGCCAATCGTCTTTTATAATCCAAGCTTAGTTGCATCAACGGGTGCCAAAAACTGGGTATCAATAAATGGAATTACCCTATTCCAACCGTCAGAATTTATGAAGATATCCTATATCCTCATGTTGGCTCGTGTCATTGTCCAATTTACAAAGAAACATAAGGAATGGCAACGTACAGTTCCGCTGGACTTTTTATTAATTTTTTGGATGATTGTCTTTACCATTCCAGTCCTAGTTCTTTTGGCACTTCAAAGTGACTTAGGGACGGCTTTGGTTTTTGTAGCTATTTTCTCAGGAATCGTCTTGTTATCAGGAGTTTCTTGGAAAATTATTATTCCAGTATTTGTGACTGCTGTAACAGGAGTTGCTGGATTCTTAGTCATTTTTATCAGTAAGGGTGGTCGGGCTTTTCTCCATCAATTGGGGATGCCGACCTACCAAATCAATCGTATCTTGGCTTGGCTTAATCCATTTGACTTTGCCCAAACAACCACTTACCAGCAGGCTCAAGGACAGATTGCCATTGGAAGTGGTGGCTTATTTGGTCAAGGGTTTAATGCTTCGAATCTGCTTATTCCAGTTCGTGAGTCGGATATGATTTTCACGGTGATCGCAGAAGATTTTGGCTTTATTGGCTCTGTCCTTGTTATTGCCCTTTACCTCATGCTGATTTACCGTATGTTGAAGATTACTCTTAAATCAAATAACCAGTTCTACACTTATATTTCCACAGGTTTGATTATGATGTTGCTCTTCCACATCTTTGAAAATATCGGCGCTGTGACGGGCTTGCTTCCTCTGACTGGGATTCCACTGCCTCTCATTTCGCAAGGAGGATCGGCTATTATCAGTAATTTGATTGGTGTTGGCTTGCTTTTATCGATGAGCTATCAGACTAATCTAGCTGAAGAAAAGAGCGGAAAAGTGCCATTCAAGAGGAAAAAGGTTGTATTAAAACGAATCAAATAAGGAGAAAATCATGGTTAAAGTAGCAGTTATGTTAGCTCAGGGCTTTGAAGAAATTGAAGCTTTGACAGTTGTAGATGTCTTGCGTCGGGCAAATATTACTTGTGATATGGTTGGTTTTGAGGAGCAAGTGACGGGTTCGCACGCAATCCAAGTAAGAGCGGATCGTGTCTTTGATGGTGATTTATCAGACTATGACATGATTGTCCTTCCTGGAGGGATGCCTGGTTCTGCACATTTGCGTGACAATCAGGCCTTGATTCAAGAATTGCAAAGCTTCGAACGAGAAGGAAAAAAACTAGCAGCTATTTGTGCGGCACCAATTGCCCTCAATCAAGCAGGGGTATTGAAAAACAAGCAGTACACTTGTTATGATGGCGTTCAAGAGCAAATCCTTGATGGTCAATATGTCAAGGAAACAGTAGTGGTAGATGGTCATTTGACAACCAGTCGAGGTCCCTCTACAGCCCTTGCCTTTGCCTACGAGTTGGTGGAGCAGCTAGGAGGGGACGCAGAGAGTTTACGAACAGGAATGCTCTATCGAGATGTCTTTGGTAAAAATCAGTAAAACGGGAGTCAACCTCTCGTTTTTTATGTGGAAAACTCAGGGAAATCATCGCTTTTTTAACGAAAAAATGGTATAATGAAAGCTATGAAAAATCACGATTATATCTGGGATTTAGGTGGAACTTTACTGGATAATTATGAAACTTCAACAGCTGCATTTGTTGAAACATTAGCGCTGTATGGTATCACACAAGATCATGACAGTGTCTATCAGGCTTTAAAGGTTTCTACTGATTTTGCGATTGAGACATTCGCTCCCAACTTAGAACATTTTTTAGAAAAGTACAAGGAAAATGAAGCCAGAGAGCTTGAACATCCGATTTTATTTGATGGAGTTTCTGACTTATTGGAGGACATTTCAAATCAAGGTGGGCGTCATTTCTTGGTTTCTCACAGAAATGATCAGGTCTTAGAAATTTTAGAAAAAACCTCTATAGCAGCTTATTTTACAGAAGTAGTCACTTCTAGCTCAGGCTTTAAGAGAAAACCAAATCCTGAGTCTATGATTTATTTAAGAGAAAAGTATCAGATTAGCTCTGGTCTTGTTATTGGTGATCGGTCGATTGATATCGAAGCAGGTCAAGCAGCAGGATTGGATACCCACTTGTTTACCAGTATCGTGAATTTAAGACAAGTATTAGACATGTAAGAAAAAGGAATAAGATGACAGAAGAAATCAAAAATCTGCAGGCACAGGATTATGATGCCAGTCAAATTCAAGTTTTAGAGGGCTTAGAGGCTGTTCGTATGCGTCCAGGGATGTATATCGGGTCAACCTCAAAAGAAGGTCTTCACCATCTAGTCTGGGAAATTGTTGATAACTCAATTGACGAAGCTTTGGCAGGATTTGCCAGCCATATTCAAGTCTTTATTGAGCCAGATAATTC
This sequence comes from Streptococcus sp. 714, assembly GCF_013277115.1. Lineage (GTDB taxonomy): Bacteria > Bacillota > Bacilli > Lactobacillales > Streptococcaceae > Streptococcus. The sequence goes on along the minus strand of NZ_VMMH01000026.1, from coordinate 17,309 downwards.
GATTACTGTTGTTGATGATGGGCGTGGTATCCCAGTCGATATTCAGGAAAAAACAGGCCGACCTGCCGTTGAGACTGTCTTTACTGTCCTTCATGCTGGAGGAAAGTTTGGCGGTGGTGGCTACAAGGTCTCAGGTGGTCTTCACGGAGTGGGGTCGTCAGTAGTTAACGCCCTTTCCACTCAATTAGATGTTCATGTCCACAAAAACGGTAAGATTCATTACCAAGAATACCGTCGTGGTCATGTTGTTGCTGATCTTGAGGTAGTCGGAGATACAGATAGAACTGGAACAACAGTTCATTTTACACCGGACCCAGAAATCTTCACTGAAACAACAACCTTTGATTTTGATAAATTAAATAAACGGATTCAAGAGTTGGCCTTTCTAAATCGCGGTCTTCAAATCTCCATCACAGATAAGCGCGAAGGTTTGGAACAAACTAAGCATTACCATTATGAAGGTGGGATTGCTAGCTACGTTGAATATATCAATGAGAATAAGGATGTTATCTTTGATACACCAATCTACACCGATGGTGAGATGGATGATATCACAGTCGAAGTAGCTATGCAGTACACAACGGGTTACCATGAAAATGTCATGAGTTTCGCCAATAACATTCACACCCATGAAGGTGGTACGCATGAACAAGGTTTCCGTACGGCACTAACTCGCGTTATCAACGATTATGCTCGTAAAAATAAGTTACTGAAAGACAATGAAGACAACCTAACAGGGGAAGATGTCCGTGAAGGCTTAACTGCAGTTATTTCAGTTAAACACCCAAATCCACAGTTTGAAGGACAAACCAAGACCAAATTGGGCAATAGTGAAGTGGTTAAGATTACCAATCGTCTTTTCAGTGATGCCTTCTCTGATTTCCTCATGGAAAATCCACAGATTGCCAAACGTATCGTGGAAAAAGGGATCTTGGCTGCTAAGGCTCGTGTAGCTGCCAAGCGTGCGCGTGAAGTTACCCGTAAAAAATCTGGTTTGGAAATTTCTAACCTTCCAGGGAAACTAGCAGACTGTTCTTCTAACAATCCTGCGGAAACAGAACTCTTCATTGTCGAAGGAGACTCAGCGGGTGGGTCAGCAAAATCTGGTCGTAACCGTGAGTTCCAAGCTATCTTGCCAATTCGTGGTAAAATCTTGAACGTTGAAAAAGCTAGCATGGATAAAATTCTTGCAAACGAAGAAATTCGTAGTCTTTTCACAGCCATGGGAACAGGATTTGGAGCAGAATTTGATGTTTCAAAAGCTCGTTACCAAAAACTCGTTTTGATGACCGATGCCGATGTCGATGGAGCTCACATTCGTACTCTTCTTTTAACCTTGATTTATCGTTATATGAAACCAATCCTAGAAGCTGGTTATGTTTATATTGCCCAACCACCAATCTATGGTGTCAAGGTTGGAAGCGAGATTAAAGAATACATCCAGCCAGGCGCAGATCAAGAAATCAAACTCCAAGAAGCTTTAGCCCGTTATAGTGAAGGTCGAACCAAACCGACCATTCAGCGTTATAAAGGTCTAGGTGAAATGGATGATCATCAGTTATGGGAAACAACTATGGATCCTGAACATCGCTTGATGGCCAGAGTTTCTGTGGATGATGCTGCAGAAGCAGATAAAATCTTTGATATGTTGATGGGGGATCGAGTAGAGCCTCGTCGTGAGTTTATCGAAGAAAATGCTGTCTATAGTACACTTGATGTCTAAAAAATCGGGAGAAGTAGTTCCCTTGGTCTAAAAAATATGATATAATCATTACGATTGTTTCAAGTAAAAAAGGAGTTTAATATGTCTGCTAGACTAGTAATTTATTTAATAATTGCAGTTGCAGTTTTATTGGTCATTGCCTATGCTATCGCAATCTATGTAAGGAAGCGCAATGAAAGTAAATTAGCAATTTTAGAAGAGAAAAAAGAAGAACTGTACAATCTGCCAGTTAATGATGAAGTTGAAGCTGTAAAAAATATGCACTTGATTGGACAAAGTCAGGTGACTTTCCGTGAATGGAATCAAAAATGGGTTGATTTATCTCTTAATTCTTTTGCCGATATCGAAAATAATCTTTTCGAGGCAGAAGGCTACAATAACTCATTCCGTTTTTTCAAGGCCAGTCATCAAATTGATCAAATCGAGAGTCAAATTACCTTGATTGAAGAAGATATTGCGGCAATTCGCAATGCCTTGGCAGATTTGGAGAAACAAGAGTCTAAAAATAGTGGACGTGTTCTTCATACCTTGGACTTGTTTGAAGAGTTGCAACACCGAGTTGCTGATCATTCTGAAGAATATGGACAAGGTTTGTCTGAAATCGAAAAACAATTGGAAAATATCCAATCAGAGTTTTCTCAGTTTGTAACTTTAAATTCATCTGGTGACCCAGTAGAAGCTGCTGTGATTTTGGATAATGCTGAAAATCATATCTTGGCTTTGACACATATTGTTGATCGTATACCAGCAATTGTAACAACATTATCTAAAGAGCTACCAGATCAACTAGAAGATTTAGAAGATGGTTACCGTAAGCTCTTAGATGCCAACTATTATTTTGCTGAGACAGATATCGAAGCGCGTTTCCAACTGCTTTATGAGGCTCTCAAGAAAAATCATGAGAATATTGCGCAACTAGAATTGGATAATGCCGAGTACGAAAATACTCAAATCCAAGAAGAGATTAATGCACTTTACGATATCTTTACAAGAGAAATTGCAGCACAGAAAGTGGTAGAAGGTTTAGTAGCAACACTTCCTACTTATCTGCAACATATGAAGGAAAATAATGCTTTATTGATAGAAGATATTGAGCGTTTGAGCAAGAACTATTTACTTTCTGAGTCAGATGCAAGTCATGTTCATAGATTGCAAGCTGAGTTAGAGTCTTTGGAAGAATCTGTATTAGAATTAACTTCAGAACAAGAGGAACATTCTGAGCCATATTCATTACTTGAAGAACGTTTGGAAAACTTACAAGCGACTTTGAAAGAAATTGAGGATGAACAAGTTGAACTTAGTCAACGTCTTGCTCAGATTGAAAAAGATGATATCAATGCACGTCAAAAGGCAAATGTATATGTTAATCGTCTCCATACCATCAAGAGATATATGGAAAAACGGAACCTACCTGGTATTCCACAAACTTTCTTGAAGTTATTCTTTACAGCAAGTAATAATACGGAAGATTTAATGGCTGAATTAGAACAAAACTTAGTTAATATAGAGTCAGTTAACCGTATTCTTGAAATTGCAACGAATGATATGGAAGAGCTTGAGGCGGAAACTTATAATATTGTACAATATGCAACCTTGACAGAACAACTCTTGCAATATTCTAACCGCTACCGCTCATTTGATGAACGCATTCAAGAAGCCTTCAATGAAGCTTTAGATATTTTTGAGAAAGAATTTGATTATCATGCTTCGTTTGACAAGATTTCTCAAGCATTGGAAGTGGCAGAGCCTGGTGTAACCAACCGCTTTGTTACCTCATATGAGAAAACACGTGAAACAATTCGTTTCTAAAATAATAAAAAAGATTTGNNCAAATCTTTTTTATTATTTGTCTATAAAATCTTGTATGATAAGATCTCAAGATAAAAAATTGGAGACGATTTAAAAAGCAAGTCAGAACCTATGTCTGGTCTATAAGGTTCAATAGCTTTCTAATCTCTCCAAAATTTTATTTGATTGGAATCGAAATCCCAATTAATTTTTCTGAGTAGAGGGTTTTGATATTGGTCTCCTCAATAGAGTCCTTATCAATTTTACGTTTCAAGAAAAACTCTTGGATGGCTTCGATTTCGGTTTCGCGAATAGCACGGTGTTTATTTGAAATGAGGACTTCATAGTGAAGCGGAGCTTGGGTAAAAATAACATCAGTATTTCCAGCAGAATAGACCTCAACAAGGGTTGCATCTGTACTTTCTAGCTGGCTTTTTACAAGTTGCGAGTGTGAGTTTGTCGTATTGATAAGCTTCATAACATTCCCTCCGATTTTCTAATTCTATTATAGCACTTTTTAAATAAAGTAGCTTGATTTATACTCAATGAAAATCAAAGAGCAAACTAGGAAGCTAGCCGCAGGTTGCTCAAAACACAGTTTTGAGGTTGTAGATAAGACTGACGAAGTCAGTGACTATATCTACGGCAAGGCGAAGCTGACGTGGTTTGAAGAGATTTTCGAAGAGTATTAGTCAATCTTATGCTGTCTTTTCCAAGATTGAATGGCCCATTTATGACTACCACGTTTGAGATTTTCAATAGCCTCATCAATAGGGAACCAGGCAATATGATTAAAGTCTTCTAGTGGTTTTTGAACTTCCTTGAAAGAAGTCGCTTCATAGAGGTAGGCAGGATTGTAGTAGTAGGTATCACGGTGACGAGAGTAGAAATATTCGTCAGCTTGTCCGTAATAGACACCAATTTCAGCTGTGAATCCAAGCTCTTCAATCAATTCACGTTTCAGGGCTTCCTGATGATTTTCTCCTGCTTCAATTTCGCCACCTGGTAAGAACCAAGCGCCATTAGGCGCCTGAACAAGAACAATTTGTTTTTGTTCAGCGTCTGGAATAACCGCATATACACCGTAACGTGAAACATAGTCTGTATTCGCTTTTTTTTCTCCGAAAGTTGGGTTTTCCATTGCATTTTCCTCATTATCTAGTATCGTTATTATTATCATAATGGACAAAGGTCGAGCTGTCAAGAAATTACAGTTATTTTAGTAAAAAAGAAGCAGAAACATTTCATTTTCTACTCCTTTTTTATAGAATTTATTTTTCTTTTTCAGAAGTTCTTACTTCAGCTTTTTTGGCAGATTTGATTTGAATCTTGCCCTTGTTGGTCATAACTGCCTTGAGGTCTTTTTCGCTTGGATTTTCAAGGTAGTAATCAGTAATTGCGTCCTCAATATAGTCTTGAATAGTGCGGCGAAGTGGGCGTGCTCCCATTTTTGGATCATAACCAAGGTCAACCAATTTTTCCTTGACCTTGTCAGTTACATCTAAATGAATGTTGTTGCTAGAGAGCCGTTCGCTAACATCTGCTAGCATGAGTTCGACAATCTGAAGGAGGTTATCTTTGCTGAGAGCCTTAAATTCGATAATACCATCAAAACGGTTCATAAACTCTGGACTAAAGAAGTTGCCGAGTTCACCGAGAACAGAGTTGGTACGTCCTTCTCTAGCAGCCCCAAATCCAACGCTGGCTTCTGCCTTACCTGTACCTGCATTTGAGGTCATGATGATGATGGCATCCTTGAAGCTAACGGTACGTCCTTGCCCATCTGTCAAACGACCATCGTCCAAGACTTGCAGGAACATATGCATGACATCTGGATGGGCTTTCTCTACTTCGTCCAAGAGAATAAGAGAATATGGATTGCGGCGAACTTTTTCAGTTAATTGCCCAGCCTCATCGTAGCCGACATAACCTGGAGGGGCACCGACCAACTTAGCTACGCTGTGTTTTTCCATATATTCACTCATATCAAAGCGAATCATGCTGTCAGCAGAACCAAAGAGTTCGATAGCCAGTTGTTTGGAAAGTTCTGTCTTACCGACACCAGTTGGTCCGACAAAGAGGAAGCTTCCGATTGGGCGGTTAGGCGTACCAAGTCCGACACGATTACGGCGAATAGCCTTGGCAATCTTATCGACTGCGTCATCTTGACCAATAACATGAGACTTGAGATCTTCGGCTAAATTGATGAGTTGAGATTGTTCTTTCTCTTTCAAATCACCAACAGGGATGTTGGTTTTCTGCTCGATAATGTGTTCAATTGTTTTCTCACTGATGATAGGAGTATCTTGGTCAGTAACCTTTTTCTTTTGCATTTCCTTATACTTGACAATTTGATCGCGGAAGTAGGCAGCTTTTTCAAAATCTTCCTCTCGTGTAGCTTGAGATTTGAGATTTTCAGCTTCAATTAAGCGCTGATCAATCACTTTAGGATCTACAAAATTCAAGGTCAAGTTCATCTTAGAGCCTGCTTCATCTAGGAGGTCAATTGCTTTGTCAGGTAAGAAGCGATCTTGGATGTAGCGATTGGAAAGAGTGGCAGCTGCTTCAATTGCGGCATCAGTATATTGAACGTGGTGGTAGTCTTCGTATTTCTTTTGAATTCCTTTGAGGATAGTGATTGTTTCTTCCACTGTTGGCTCATCCACCTTAACGGGCTGCATACGACGCTCTAGGGCAGCATCTTTTTCAATGATACGGTATTCATTGAGGGTAGTAGCACCGACCAATTGTAGTTCCCCACGAGCAAGGGCTGGCTTGAGGATATTTCCTGCATCCATATTGCCATCGCCAGCAGAACCAGCACCGACAATTTCATGGATTTCGTCGATAAAGAGGATGATGTCCTCACGTTTGCGAATTTCTTCCATGAGTTTTTGCATGCGTTCTTCAAATTGTCCACGGATACCCGTTCCTTGAACTAAGCTAACCACATCCAAACGGATGACTTGTTTGCCTTGGAGTTTATGTGGAACATCGCCATCAACAATTTTCTGAGCTAGACCTTCGACAACGGCAGTTTTTCCGACACCAGGTTCACCGATAAGAACAGGATTATTCTTGGTTCTACGATTGAGAATCTCGATGACACGGATAATCTCATCATCTCGTCCAATAACGGGGTCGATATCGCCACGACGAGCAATCTCGGTTACATTAATACCAAATTCTTCTAACAGGCCTTTTTCTTGACTTGGAGGCGGAGTTTGAGCAGATCCACGATTTTGGGAGCCATAACCGCCGTTTCCACCGTAACCTCCACCTGATTGGGTTGGAGGAATAGGAGGAGTATTGCTAGAAGGCCTGAAATTGTTTAGATCATTGAAGAAGTCACCAAAGGGATCGAAGTCACGATTGTTCAAATCTGTCATTCCCTTAAAGAGACTGTTGTTAGGATCAGTCTTGATAATCTTATAGCAGCTTTGACAGAGGTCAATTTGTTTTTGTTTTCCATTGAGATTGGTGTAAAGATGAATTGTTGAGTCGATGATTTTACAGTTTTGACAAAGCATACATCTACCTCATTTCTTTCTTTAGCCTGACTTGTTTAAAGGTCAAAAATAGTCAAATTTCTATACTCTCATTATAACAGGATTGGGGTGTAAAGCAAGTAAAAAGATTGCAGCTTTGAGAAGTTGTTACAATGAAAATCTTTGTGAATTTGGACTATAAAAAAATCCTATTTGTGAGACAAAAAGGATTTTGGTTAGACATGCAGGGTGTAATCCCAGCTTGTTTTAGATTAGTAGAGGAGTTCGTAAATCTCCATTGCGATTAAGTCAATGCTGTCAAACATATAAGTTTCGCGAGCTTCTACATCACGAAGGGTAAAGATTGATCCGTTTTCTTCGTCGTGGCTGTATGCAACTTCTGCAACAACAACTCCTTCGCGTTCAAAATTACGTTTTAAATTTCCGCCGTCTTTTGCCATTGCTTCAAGGCGGTTGATGATTCTAACCAAATGTGATTCCATTTTGATTCTCCTTCATTTCTTATCGTTACTATTTTACCATAAAGGAGGCCAACTTGACTAGAAAAAACTAAGATTTCTCGCTAATTCTACTAGCTTAAAGTTTTTTTGAATAAATTGGATAAAAGATTTGAATTTTAATTCAATACATGTTATAATCATACAGTATTCTATTTTAGAAAGCAGTGTGACTATGAATTTTTCTTTTTTACCTAAGTATTTACCTTATTTTAACTATGGGGCTGTTGTGACGGTTCTCATTTCTATCTGTGTTGTCTTTTTGGGGACTATTTTGGGTGTTGTCTTGGCTTTTGGGCAACGTTCAACGTTTAAACCGCTTGTCTGGCTCGCAAATTTGTACGTTTGGATTTTCCGTGGGACCCCGATGATGGTTCAGATTATGATTGCCTTTGCTCTTATGCATATCAATGCTCCGACTATTCAGGTTGGGATTTTGGGTGTTGATCTGTCTCGTCTGATTCCAGGGATTTTGATTATCTCTATGAACAGTGGTGCCTATGTTTCTGAGACTGTTCGGGCTGGTATTAATGCGGTTCCTAAGGGGCAGTTAGAGGCGGCCTACTCGCTAGGGATTCGTCCTAAAAATGCTATGCGCTATGTGATTTTGCCACAAGCTATCAAAAATATCCTTCCAGCATTGGGGAACGAATTTATCACTATTATCAAGGATAGCTCCCTCTTATCAGCTATTGGTGTTATGGAGTTGTGGAATGGGGCTACAACGGTTTCTACAACGACCTATCTACCTTTAACACCACTTTTATTTGCAGCTTTTTATTACTTAATCATGACTTCTATTTTGACAGTGGCTTTGAAAGCTTTTGAAAAACGTATGGGACAAGGAGATAAGAAATAATGACAGAAACCTTGATAAAAATTGAAAATTTACATAAATCCTTTGGAAAGAATGAAGTATTGAAGGGCATCAACCTCGAGATTAAAAGAGGAGAAGTTGTTGTTATCATCGGTCCTTCAGGTAGCGGGAAATCAACCCTCCTTCGTTCGATGAATCTTCTCGAAGAAGCAAGTAAGGGAAAGGTTATCTTTGAGGGAGTCGATATTACGGACAAGAAGAATGACCTGTTTGCCATGCGTGAGAAGATGGGCATGGTATTCCAACAATTCAACCTCTTTCCTAATATGACTGTGATGGAAAATATCACCTTGTCTCCTATCAAGACCAAAGGTGAAAGTAAGGAAGTTGCAGAGAAGAGAGCTCTGGAACTTTTGGAAAAAGTTGGTTTACCAGATAAAGCAACTGCTTATCCACAGAGTTTGTCAGGTGGCCAGCAACAGCGTATTGCCATTGCGCGTGGTTTAGCTATGGAACCAGATGTTTTGCTCTTTGACGAGCCAACTTCAGCCTTGGATCCTGAAATGGTAGGTGAGGTGCTGGCTGTTATGCAAGACCTTGCCAAATCAGGAATGACCATGGTTATCGTAACACATGAGATGGGATTCGCCCGTGAGGTGGCAGATCGTGTCATCTTTATGGCAGACGGTGTGGTTGTTGAAGATGGAACACCTGAACAGATTTTTGAACAAACCCAAGAACAACGGACTAAAGACTTCTTGAGTAAGGTTTTATAAGTTAGCTTTGTTTAGCTATTTGTAGCCAACTTTACATATAAAATATAGATTAATGAAAAGCTCGAACCGAGCTTTTTATTATAGTTTGAAACTATAAGATAGCCTAGGAAAGAAGTGTTAGAGGGGACTAGCAGTTTTTGGTATAATGGAAGATATTTGAAAGAAAAGAGAAGTGATATGACACAGATTATTGATGGGAAAGCTTTAGCGGCCAAATTGCAGGGGCAGTTGGCTGAAAAGACTGCAAAACTAAAGGAAGAAACAGGTCTAGTACCTGGTTTGGTAGTGATTTTGGTTGGAGACAACCCTGCCAGCCAAGTCTACGTTCGTAACAAGGAACGCTCTGCCCTTGCGGCAGGTTTCCGTAGCAAAGTAATGCGAGTTCCAGAGACCATTAGTCAAGAGGAATTGTTAGACTTGATTGCTAAATACAATCAAGATCCAGCTTGGCATGGAATTTTGGTCCAGTTGCCATTACCAAAACATATCGATGAAGAGGCAGTTTTATTAGCCATTGACCCAGAAAAGGATGTGGATGGTTTTCATCCGCTTAACATGGGGCGTCTTTGGTCTGGTCATCCAGTCATGATTCCATCAACACCCGCAGGGATTATGGAGATGTTTCATGAATATGGGATTGATTTAGAAGGTAAAAATGCGGTCGTCATCGGTCGTTCCAATATCGTTGGAAAACCTATGGCTCAGCTTCTTTTGGCAAAGAATGCTACAGTGACTTTGACCCACTCACGGACTCATAATCTTGCCAAGGTGGCTGCTAAAGCAGATATTCTGGTTGTTGCAATCGGTCGTGCCAAGTTTGTGACTGCTGACTTTGTCAAACCAGGTGCGGTAGTCATTGACGTTGGGATGAATCGTGATGAAAATGGTAAGCTCTGTGGGGATGTTGATTATGAGGCGGTTGCTCCACTTGCTAGCCACATTACGCCAGTCCCTGGAGGTGTCGGTCCTATGACCATTACTATGCTGATGGAGCAAACTTATCAAGCAGCACTTCGGACGCTAGATAAAAAATAAGAGAAACATTCGCTGAAGAGAGTGTATTTTCTATAGCTATATCTATAATGGCGGAAATGAATATTAAATTTTAGATATAAGATTACAAAAGGAGGTCTGCGCCTCCTTTTTGTTGTATAATGGAGTGAGGTGATTAGATGATTTTAAAAATTTATAATGGGGAATATAGTTTACAATGGGATGGAATATACTACTTATCACTAATTGATTATCCAAATATTCAAGAATGGGAATTAGAAAAAATTGCTAAATTTATAGCTTACGAAAAACTTCATAAACGTCAAACAAGTATTGAGTGTGCTGATTCTTGTTTAAAAAAAGAGATTTCAGATTACATCTTTCAGCACCCCTTTCTGCCACCATTTACCCCTACAGATAAAAGAGTAGCCTCGACTTATGATATACATAAGAGGTTAGTGACGTCAGACTACTGTAGTCATACTACGACTATAGATGCAGCGATTTCTATCTTTAAAACAGGTCAGCTCTTATCTGCTGTGAAAGCCTTTGGGCGAGATGCTGAGGAGTTGGTTTTGGATAGTCGAAATGCTGCATCGGATCCGATAGATTATTTTAACTATGTCATGTTAGGGTGGTCAAATACAAGTTCTGGTTATCGATTAGCGATGGAGCATTTTTTAGGTCGAGCTCCTTCAGAGAAAGAATTACAAGACAAGTTTATTCCTGGAGTGAGTTTTCATTTTATCTATACAGATTTGATTAAAGTTACTGGCTATATTTTTGATGGCTATCATGTTGCAAAAATTAAGGATATGTTGAATTTATTTAGTGAGTTGTATATTTGCATTATTCCAACTCATAATAAGAGCCAATTTGAAAATATTATTCCAAGTCGATTACTAGATAGGGTGTATTACCTTGACCATGATGGAGAAGGTTTGGAAGAGTGGACTAAAAAAGTGTATCGGATTGTCTTAAAACAATCAGGTAAAGGATAGTTGAGGAAAAAAGATGAAAGTGATTGATCAAGCTCTACTAGAAAAAGTCATTATTGAACGTTCTTGTACCAGTCATAAAGGAGACTATGGCCGTCTGCTGTTGCTTGGTGGGACTTATCCTTATGGTGGTGCTATCATCATGGCTGCTTTAGCAGCTGTAAAAAGTGGTGCAGGATTGGTGACCGTTGGAACAGACAGGGAAAACATTCCAGCTCTGCACAGCCATTTACCTGAGGCTATGGCCTTTTCTCTTCAAGACCAGCAATTGTTAAAAGAGCAGTTGGAGAAGGCAGAAATTATCTTACTAGGGCCTGGTTTAGGAGACGATGCTTTTGGAGAAGATCTAGTCAAACAGATCTTTGCTGGCTTAAAAAAGAATCAGATTTTGATTGTAGATGGTGGTGCCCTGACCATTCTTGCTAGAACAAGTTTGTCATTTCCATCTAACCAGCTTATCCTAACTCCCCACCAAAAGGAGTGGGAAAAACTGTCTGGAATTACGATTGAAAAGCAAAACGAAGCTGTAATGGCTAGTGCCCTAACTTCCTTCCCTCAAGGAACAATTTTGGTGGAGAAAGGTCAAGCTACTCGTATTTGGCAAGTTGACCAATCTGATTATTACCAGTTACAGGTTGGCGGTCCCTATCAGGCGACTGGGGGAATGGGAGATACTCTGGCTGGAATGATTGCAGGATTTGCAGGCCAGTTTAAACAAGCTAGTCTCTACGAGCGTGTGGCAGTAGCGACCCATCTTCATTCAGCAATAGCCCAAGAATTAGCTCAAGAACATTATGTGGTCTTGCCGACTGAGATTAGTCATGAGATTCCTAAAATGATGAAAAAATATCTCAAAATAGGCTGTGCTAGAACTTGATTTTAAGAGAAAACGAAGTAAATCTTACCACAATAAAACGCATAATATCAAGGTTTTAATGCCTGATATTATGCGTTTTTGACTTTAAAATTTTTTGCTCTGGCTCTATTTTGGAGCAAGCTTCTGCTCAGTATGTTTTATAATTTCTCGTTGATAAATCGGATAAACTGGTTCCACCAAACTTTTAAGAAGAAGGCTTTTTCAACTTTCTTTTCTGCTACCATTTCGAAACTAGAACGTTCTGTGGTAATGTAACCTTGACCAATCAAGTCATTGTCTTCGTAAGTCAGATGACCAACCACTGTTCCAGCTTCAAGTGGTGCTGGGATTGCTTTAGAATCAGGTGTGAATTGAATAGATTGGGAAGATTGATTCCCGACACGTTCAATTAGATAGATATCCTCTGGGGCCACTGCAGTGACCGTATCTTCTTTTCCATCTTGTACAGGGGCTTTACTATCTTGATAGGCATCTCCTTTTTGCACTATTTTACGAAGTGTGAATGTAGAAGAGATATAATCCATTAGTGAAGATGTAGCTGTAAACCGAGCGTAAGGATTATTGGATTGATGATCTGCATTCAAAACAACTGTGATAACCCTCATTCCTTTTTCGACAGTAGTACCAACAAAAGACTCTCCAGCTTTGTCTGTTGTTCCTGTTTTCAGTCCATCAAAACCACCACGGTAAGCAGGCATGCCTTCTAACATGTAGTTGGTCGAAGTGATTGTCATCCCAGCAAAAGTAGAAGAAGGTTTTTTTGTGATTTCTAAGACTTGTGGGTATTTTTTGATGAGGTTACGAGCAACGATAGCAACATCATAAGCGCTGAGCTTATTTTCATCATCTTTATTAGACCCTGGGTAAATGTTATCTCCTAGAGTCTCGTTGTTCAGACCAGTTGTATTGACAACGGTGGCATCTTTGATTCCCCATTCCAAGAGTTTGGCCCGCATCATATCAACGAAGTCTTTCTCTGAGCCAGCAATTTTCTCAGCTAGGGCAATAGCGGCGCTGTTGGCACTAGATACCATGGTTGCTTCAAGTAACTCTTCCACAGTATAATTACGGGCCTCCATAGGAACATTACTGGCCTCAGAATTTGTCGTTAATTGATAAGGATAGTCAGAAATATCTACAGGAGTGGATAGTGTAATACTTCCGTTTTCCAAGGCTTCATAGACTAGGTAAACAGTAATCAATTTTGTGATTGAAGCGATTTCCACTGGCTGAGTTGCATCTTTTTCATAAAGTATTTTTCCAGTATTTGCTTCAACAGCAATGACATGTTTTGCAGCAACATTAAAATCTTGAGCAGCAACAGTAGATGCTGAGCCAATAAGGGATAGGCTTAGTAGAGTTAAAATGATTTTTTTCATAGTAAGTTTATTCTAACATAAAGAAAAAAATATTCCCAGTTTCATGATAGAAGAAAGAAGCTTTTTTGAAAGTATGGTAAAATAGATGAATGGAGGTACCTCATGTTTCGTAAGAATAAATTATTTTTTTGGACCAGTGAGATTTTACTATTAACAATCATCTTCTATTTATGGAGAGAGATGGGAGCGATTATTACACCTTTTGTAAGCGTCGCAAACACCATCATGATTCCTTTTCTTCTAGGTGGTTTTTTATATTATTTGACCAATCCTATTGTAAATTTTTTACAAAAGTATTTCAAAATTAATCGTATCTTTGGTATTCTACTAACCTTGTGTGCCTTGGTTTGGGGGTTAGTTATTGGGGTAGTCTATCTCTTACCGATTTTGGTCAATCAGTTGACCAGCTTGATTGCGACTAGCCAGACTATCTACAGTCGTTTACAAGATTTGATTGTGGATTTATCTACTTATCCAGCCTTTCAAAATTTAGATATTCAAGCGACTATTCAGCAGTTAAACCTATCCTATGTAGATATTTTACAAAATATCCTAAATAGTGTTACCAATAGTGTCGGAAGTGTCCTATCAGCTCTCTTTAGTACCGTTTTGATTATTATTATGACCCCTGTATTTTTGGTTTATTTTTTGTTAGATGGTCACAAATTTTTACCGATGCTTGAGCGCACTGTTTTAAAGAGAGATAAGTTGCATATTGCAGGTCTGCTAAAAAATTTGAATGCGACAATTGCTCGATACATTAGTGGAGTCGCAATTGATGCGCTTATTATCGGCTGTTTAGCCTTTATCGGATATAGCGTTATCGGTTTAAAATATGCTTTAGTTTTTGCCATCTTTTCGGGATTGGCCAATCTCATTCCTTATGTAGGACCAAGTATCGGTTTGATTCCAATGATTGTCGCAAATGTCTTTACTGATCCTCATAGAATGCTGATTGCAGTTGTTTACATGCTGATCATTCAACAAGTGGATGGGAACATCCTTTACCCTCGAATCGTAGGTGGGGTGATGAAGGTTCATCCAATTACGATTTTAGTATTGCTTTTGTTATCAAGTAATATCTATGGTGTCATTGGTATGATTGTCGCAGTACCAACCTATTCTATCTTAAAAGAAATTTCTAAGTTCTTATCTCGTTTGTATGAAAATCATAAAATAATGAAAGAACGAGAAATAGAATTAGCCAAGTAAAAGTCAGGAGCCCCCTGATTTTTCTTTTTATGGTGATAGGAGTAGAAGTGCTGATTATATTAGCCGATTAAGAATAATTCACAAAAACTTTGTAAAACACTTGCAATTTAGCTGAAATTTGATAAAATAGTAAGGAAAGTTAGACTGTATTGCCTACTGTCTATCTATAAAATATATTTTATTGGAGGCTTTTACTCAAATGGCAAAAGAAAAATACGATCGTAGTAAACCACACGTTAACATTGGTACTATCGGACACGTTGACCACGGTAAAACTACCCTAACTGCAGCTATCACAACTGTTTTGGCACGTCGCTTGCCTTCATCAGTTAACCAACCTAAAGACTATGCGTCTATCGATGCTGCTCCAGAAGAACGCGAACGCGGTATCACAATCAACACTGCGCACGTTGAGTACGAAACTGAAAAACGTCACTACGCTCACATCGACGCTCCAGGACACGCGGACTACGTTAAAAACATGATCACTGGTGCCGCTCAAATGGACGGAGCTATCCTTGTAGTAGCTTCAACTGACGGACCAATGCCACAAACTCGTGAGCACATCCTTCTTTCACGTCAGGTTGGGGTTAAACACCTTATCGTCTTCATGAACAAGATCGACTTGGTTGACGACGAAGAATTGCTTGAATTGGTTGAAATGGAAATCCGTGACCTTCTTTCAGAATACGACTTCCCAGGTGACGATCTTCCAGTTATCCAAGGTTCAGCTCTTAAAGCCCTTGAAGGTGACTCTAAATACGAAGACATCGTTATGGAATTGATGAACACAGTTGATGAGTACATCCCAGAACCAGAACGTGACACTGACAAACCATTGCTTCTTCCAGTCGAAGACGTATTCTCAATCACTGGACGTGGTACAGTTGCTTCAGGACGTATCGACCGTGGTATCGTTAAAGTCAACGACGAAATCGAAATCGTTGGTATCAAAGAAGAAACTCAAAAAGCAGTTGTTACTGGTGTTGAAATGTTCCGTAAACAACTTGACGAAGGTCTTGCCGGAGATAACGTAGGTGTCCTTCTTCGTGGTGTTCAACGTGATGAAATCGAACGTGGACAAGTTATTGCTAAACCAGGTTCAATCAACCCACACACTAAATTCAAAGGTGAAGTTTACATCCTTACTAAAGAAGAAGGTGGACGTCACACTCCATTCTTCAACAACTACCGTCCACAATTCTACTTCCGTACTACTGACGTTACAGGTTCAATCGAACTTCCAGCAGGTACTGAAATGGTAATGCCTGGTGATAATGTGACAATCGACGTTGAGTTGATCCACCCAATCGCCGTAGAACAAGGTACTACATTCTCTATCCGTGAGGGTGGACGTACTGTTGGTTCAGGTATGGTTACAGAAATCGAAGCTTAATTCGATTTAGTTCCCAGAAGAACAATTATTTAAGTCAGACATTAAAAGAATCTTGCTATGCAAGGTTCTTTTTTTAAAGTAAAAAGATAGACCTGGTAAAGTCCAGATCTATCTAATAAGTTATTTCCAAGTGACTAGTTCGCTCCAAACGCTAACATTCGATATAGTAGAGGTTTGACCAGCAGGAACCCATTTGTTGGTGCCTAAGTATCTAACTTCTAATTTACGAACATTTACTGTGTAAGATGCTTTTAGTCTAATATAACCATAAGTGTAGGGTGGTACGTTATGGGAGACTGAGTGATTTAAACTAAGTCCAAATCCAGACTCAGGAGCAGAAAAGCCAACACCTGCACTTATAGTTAGGGTAGCTCCAGCTTTTCCACCATAGGCAGTTGAACTTCGAGCTCCTGATGTGGCACTGCTCTTGTAAGAGTAAGAGTAGCTAGTTCTATAGTCTGCAACACCAGTTGCATTAGAACGAGTCTGATACATAGATTTAGACTCCAAATAGGTATCCCTAAGTTCAGTCGTATAAAATGACAATAGCTCTCCTGTGTTGATATCTTTTACAACATGATTAGATACAATTTCATAATTTGTACCAGGATAGACATCAGCAAAAACCGTAGATGTTGAGACTAAGAATACTAGACTTGATAGAACAGCGAAAAACAATATTTTCAGTTTAATCATAAAATATTTCCTTTCGTCATGATCAAAAGATTATTTTTTCAATCCTTTGAAAGTCATAATGCAACCCAAAACGATACTGAGAGTTCCTATAGGTCTCCAATATAGTTGCCAAAAGAATAAATTTATCGTTTCTTTCAGTGTATCATCGGGTCCGCCATAATAGGGGTTGATGTGAAATAATAAAAAACCAAAACATAAAACTATGATTCCAGTTAAGAATAAAATGTCCTTATTTACTTTCCTCATAAAACCTCCTTTTATTTAATTTAAAGCGCTTTCTATTATTAGTATACGTCAAAAAAATAAAAAAACAAGTCTATTTATTTATTAATTTATATGGTATAATAGAATAGTTGGAGAGTTTTTCTATAGTTTTAAAATGCTGATATGAAACACCTCATATTTTACAAAATAAAAATCTCTCGTTCAAATAAGAGCAATGGAAAAATAAACTGCATCCCAAAACTTAGATTTTTTCTGTCAGATTTTTGGGATGCAGTTCACTTTTTACTACAAATATTATGTAGTTTTACAAAAAAAGAAGCTAGATAAAAACTCAATTTTAGGAGAAAATGAAGTAAATCTTCTCACAATAAAATGCATAATATCAAGTTTTTTGCACACATGATATTGAACTGCACCCCAAAA